>NZ_JANSHH010000033.1:0-149664 GCF_047461515.1 Synechococcus sp. W70.1 | reverse complement strand
GCGGAGCGCTTTGACGCGCATGATTCTAGTTTATCAGGGGAAACCTTGGATAAAAAATTTTATCAGGGGAAACCTTGGATAAAATGCTGCGCCTTACATCCCCACCTTCAAAGGCGGGGCCTTACGGCGCTTTTTGGTAGAAGGAGGGTCCCGTGCCCATCCTGGTCCTCAACGCCGGCTCCAGCAGCCTTAAATCCTCTCTCTTTGCAACCGTTGAGAGTACGGTGGAGACCACCCCCCTTTGGCAGGCGCAGGTGGACTTTGCCTACCAGCCCGACCAGGCCCTGATTCAAGTCCGACGGCAGGGCGGTCCCTGGGAGCCTTTTCCCGCCCTTTCCTCTCCCTCCGGCATTAGCGGTTTGGCTCCCCTCTTTCAAAGCCTCTGGCAGGGGGAGGGATCCCTGCTGGCAGGGCCGACTGAGATCAAGGCCATTGGCCACCGGGTGGTGCATGGGGGATCCCTCTACCACCAGCCCACCTTGATCACACCCGAGGTGGAACAGGCCATCGAACAGCTAAGCCCCCTGGCCCCAGCTCACAACCCCCCTGCTCTTGAGGGCATTCGCCTCATGCGCCAGCTATTGCCCGGGATCCCGCAGGTGGCGGTCTTCGACACTGCCTTCCATCAGCAGATGCCCCCGGCAGCCGCCCTTTATCCTCTTCCCTACGCCTGGGCCGAGCAAGGGATCCGCCGCTACGGCTTCCACGGCATCAACCACGAGTACTGTGCCCGCCGCGCCGCTGAGATCCTGGGCCGCCCCCTGGAAGAGCTGCAGCTCATTACCTGCCACCTAGGCAATGGCTGTTCCCTGGCAGCCATTCGCGGGGGCCGAAGCGTCGACACCACCATGGGCTATACCCCCCTAGAGGGCTTGATGATGGGATCCCGCTCCGGCTCGGTGGATCCGGGGATTTTGATCCATCAGTTGCGCCGGGGGATGAGTGTGGAGGAGCTAGACCGGATCTTGAACCGGGAATCGGGCCTGAAGGGCGTGTCTGGCCTGAGCGGCGACATGCGAGTTATCCTGGAAGCCATGCAGGCAGGCCATGCCCGTGCCGAGCTGGCCTTTAACCTCTTTATCCACCGCCTGCGCAGCCAGATCGGGGCCATGCTCATGAGCCTGGATCGGCTGGATGCGTTGGTCTTCTCTGGCGGCATCGGGGAAAACGCGGCGCCAGTACGGGCGGCGGCCTGCGCCAACCTGGGCTTTTTGGGGATCCAGATCGACCCAGTTCTCAATGCTGGATCCCCGCGCAACTGCGACATCAGCACCCACGACGCGCCAGTGCGGGTCCTGGTCATCTCAGCCCAGGAAGACTGGGCCATTGCCAGTGCCTGCCAAAGGCTCCTGCAAGGGGAATAAGCTGCTTCCAGCCAGGTTTTCTTTTCTGATGCCCTAAACCTGAACTTCAAGGTAAGGAGAACCTATGCAGCCTGCGCAGCGCATGGACAGACAGATCCCCCTGCTGCTCCTGGGTGCTGTTTTGGCAGGGTGCGGGGAGACGACTGGCAGTAGCCCCCTGCCCCCACCGCCTCCCCTACCCCCTCCCTCCCTCACCATCACCGATCTTTCCCCGCGTGCTGTCCCCGTAGGGCAGACCCCCACCTTTGTCGTCTCCTTCCGCGTCGAGGCTCCTGCCGGGATCCGCGGATCCAACGCTTTTTTGGCTGCCGTCACCACCCCGCTAGGCAACTTCATCCCCTTGGGGGCTTTCGACGCTTCCCAATTGCCCGGCTGCTTCGTCGGAGCCACTGCCTGTACGGTAACAGGGCTTACCCTGACCCAAAACCGCTTTACCGTCACCCAGACGGGATCCCATCAGCTTACCATCAGCGTTTTCGATCGCCAGGAGCGGCTGGGCAGCGGCAGCTTTACCTTTAGCGGCCTGCTCTAATCCAGCCTCTAGTGGTTGCCAGGCAAAACGCCGCGCCTCACCGCTGCGGACATTGACGAGGCTTTACTACTCTGAGGACAATTTCCAGGAGCCATAGAACGGCTTGAAGAAGGCTGAGGGCCGCAAAGCAGGGAACTAGTCCTGGCCAAGCTCCACCAACCGACAGCCCACCCAACCTTGAGAGAACTTGCCGTCCCAGCAGAAACCTTTGCAGGGCAAGGCCTTGCTGGTCAATGCTAGGCGGCAGTTTGACTTGCTAGCCTGAATGAAGGCTGCTGGCCGGACAGGCGCTAGATTGGCTCACCACCCATGGATACTCGCCTAATCAACATTGGCTTTGGCAACATCGTCGCCGCTGGGCGTGTGATTGCCATTCTTAGTCCCGAGTCAGCTCCCATCAAACGCATCATCAGCGATGCCCGCGAAAGAGGCCAGTTGATCGACGCAACCTACGGTCGCCGCACCCGCGCTGTCATCATCACCGACTCAGGACACGTCATCCTCTCGGCCATTCAGCCGGAAACCGTTGCCAACCGCTTCCTTACTGCCAAAGTCGGGGTGCCGGAGGAACTTGAGTAAAAGCCTCACAGGCAGCCTGCAAAGAGAGGAGTAAGATATCCTAAAGCAAACAAACAACCGTCCAGCCTTCCTCTGTCGATGGCTATGGCCGCCTCTCCTACCGTCCTCCCCTTGCCAGGTTCCCCTGAGGTTGGGCAGGCTCAGGGAGCACCCCAATCTCCTACTCCTCGCGGTCGCCTAGTGGTTTTGACGGGGCCCAGTGGAGTGGGCAAAGGAACTCTGGTCAGCCACCTGCGCCAGCGCCACCCTGAGCTGTATCTTTCTGTCTCGGTCACCACCCGTCCCCCTCGTCCCGGTGAACAGGAAGGTGTCAACTACTACTTCCGCACTCGCGAGGAGTTTCTCAGGCTTGTCGAAGCCGGCGAGTTGCTGGAATGGGCGCAGTATGCAGGCAACTTTTACGGCACCCCTCGCCAGATGGTCTTTGAAAAACTCAGCCGGGGACAGGATGTGCTGCTAGAAATCGAGCTGGCTGGAGCCCGCCAGGTGAGAAAACTGTGTCCAGAGGCCATTCGCATTTTCTTGTCCCCTCCTTCTCTGGAAGAGCTTGAACGCCGCATTCGCCAGCGCGGCCAAGATTCCGAAGACAGCATTGAACGTCGCCTGCAGCAGGCCCGCAAGGAATTGGAGGCCAAAGACGAATTCGACTACGTGATTGTTAACGACAACCTAGAGCGAGCTTTGCAGGAGCTGGAAGCTTTACTTTATCCTCCGTCTCTGGGGAAGAACCAGACGTAGTTAAGCTGCCGCAAGCCAAGGTCTACATTCGAAAAGCGCAAGCAGGCCTCAGCCCTAGGAATGAAGCCACCAAATCTTTACCCATCCCCTCGCAACGTCCTGCTGTCCTCAAACAGAACCTCGAAAATCCAAACTTGGCAGGAGGTACAGCGGTGGCGCTCGGCTTTGAGAGGGGCGGCAGGAGAGCTGTATTCCTACCTTCCGGGAGTTGCTATCAGGCGGTGCGCCAGTAGGACGTTTGGCTTGGCAAAGCCTGCCTTGGTGCCAGATGGCAAAGAGAGGTTCTGTTGATGCTGGGCAGTTGGTTGTGGATTTTGGCGATGGGCTTTTTTGTCGGCCAGATCGTGGGCCGATTGGGGATGCCGCCGCTGCTGGGGATGATTTTGGTCGGGATCCTGTTGAGGGAGGTCTTGTCTCCGGAGGTGCTGGCAGCAGCCGGGGATCTGCGCCTGGTGGCTGTAGCGATCATCCTCATGAAAGCCGGCCTAGGGCTGGATCGCGAGAAGCTGGCCCAGCAGGGATCCGTGGCCCTGCGGCTGGGGTTTTTGCCGGCAGCCTGTGAGGCGGTGGCGGTGGCGCTCTTAAGCCGCTGGATCCTAGGGCTGGACTGGGAGACGGGGCTGCTTTTGGGGTGTGTGATTGGGTCGGAGTCGCCAGCGGTGATTGTGCCGGGGATGTTGCGCCTCAAAAGCCTGGGCTGGGGGGTGGCCAAAGGGATCCCGGATGCCATTCTCACCGGCAGTGCTCTTTCCGATGTACTGCTGCTGCTGGGCTTTAGCTTGTTGCTGAGCCTCTTGGGCCAGGGATCTACAGAAAACGTTCGCCTGTTGGGCTTGGAGCTGTCGCCGCTGCAGTGGCTGCCGTTTCAGGTGGGGATGGAGATCCTGCTGGGCGTGGCCATCGGCTACCTGGCGGCGCGGGTTTTGGTGGCGCTTTTGGTGCAGCAGAACTGGGCCCGCAACAGCACGCAGGAGGTGTTGCTGGCAGCCTGCCTGGCGCTGGGCTTGGTGCTGGCGCCGCAGGTGTGGCCCTATTTTTCTGGCTACCTGGCGGTGATGGCCATGGGGTTTTTCCTCATCGAGCTGGATGGGCCGCTGGCGCGGCGGCTGCGGGTTGGGTTCGACGCCCTCTGGACAGTGGCGGAGATCGTGCTGTTTGTGCTCCTGGGAGCTTCCCTGGATCTGCAGGTGTTGGGATCCCTGATCCTACCGGGTTTGTTGCTTCTGACCCTGAGCCTGCTGTTGGGTCGGGGCTTGGGTTGGTGGCTTTCTACCCTGGGAAGTAACTGGAACTGGCGGGAGCGGCTCTTTTTGCTGCCGGGTAACATGGCCAAGGCAACGGTGCAGGCAGCCATCGGCGGCATTCCCTTGGCCCAGGGGATCCCTGGCGGGGAGACGATCCTTGCTCTGGCGGCCTTGTCGATTTTGACCACAGCACCCCTGGGGGCTTGGCTAACTCAGGTTTGTGCCCCTCGGCTGCTGGAAAAGGGAGAAGTGGATCCCACCAAGGTGGGCAGCCAGGGCAGGGTTAGCTTTTTGGCAGCAGTGGACACCTCACCTTTAGCCGAGGCGGTGCTGCGCAAGGCAGCGGATCTGGCGCGTCGGGTGGATGGGGAAGTGATCGTGCTCCATGTTACCGACGAGCCGCAGGGGAAAGGAGTACAGGAGCTGCAGCAGCTCACCCAGCGCTTGTTGGCAGATATTCGCCACCAGTTTTGCTTGGCTTCGGGGCCCCTGGCAGAGACCATCGTAACCCTAGCTCAAGAGCGGCAGGTAACCGACATCGTCATAGGCAAGCGGGGCCATCGCGGCTGGGAGCAAGTGCTGGTGGGATCCACTTCCCAAGCCGTGTTGGAAACCAGTCCGATTCCGGTTATTTTGGTAGAGTTTGCTCGAGGTTCCTAGTTGGCTGGCAGCACCTCCTGAGGGCCAATTTCTGAGCAAAAGCTAGAGCAAGCTCCCGAGAAAGAGAATTCCTACCGATATCCTCTCCAGAAAGTTGTGAGATGGCAGTCGGCAGAAACTCCAAAGGGATTAGGAAATGAGAATCCATCTCTTCCCGGTAAGTGTAAAGCACGCCCTCTGTTTTTGAGTAGGGCAACAACTGGCATCGTTAGGGCCATGAACAAGCATGTCCAAGCAAACTGCAGCTTTTTCTTTAGAGCCGCGCTCAATTGAAATGCTTCTAACGTCAACCCTATCGCCAAGAAGCTCAGGCTCTATAAGGATGGTTTTTTCTTCACCGCCCAGCGACCCTGACAAGCTTATCCAGAATCCGGATCCTCCTTGATTTGTTGCTGCAATTACAATGGTATCCCGGAAGCCGTCACTGTTAAGGTCAGCACGTTTTATGTTTAGAATCTCTGCTACAAGAAAACCTTCCTGAAAAGGGCTGGAACCCCGCCGATATTTGCCGTCTTGAAAGCGAACCTGCTCCATCTCCTCTGAAATAGCTACAAGATACTCAGCGTTCAAGGCTGCTTGTCTGTCTATCTTTGACCTTACTAACGCAATGGCCACTAAGATCAAACAGCCACCCAGAAGACAGCAAACCAACTTGAAAATCGTCCTTTTGCGGGCCATTTCCTTGCTCCTCCAACCTAGATAGGCATTGGGATAGGCTACCCCTACTCCTAATTCAAACCAGACAAGCCAAGAGCTTCAACGCCGTCCTACCCAAAAGACTGAGGATCCGGGAGTCAATTTGCGGGGTGCTCGAGGCAGCTTCTTTTCCGCGAGATTCGGTCATGGTCCTCCCCTTCACGGGAGATACCTGACAATACCCCAAAATCCAACAGAGCGATTACTGCCCCTCACGCTCCCCTACCTCAAAAATCCTCTTCCGGAGGGGCCTGGGCTGTCGGTAGGCCGTAGCTCTCAGCAGTGGGCAGGTCGGAGGATCCCTCCAGGGCAGACAGATCTGCCGCTACCTCTTCGGGTGTGGCTAGGATCCCTTCCAAATCCACCAGCCTGCCGCTGAAATGCTCGGCAAAGCGGTGGGCCACCTCCACCAGCTCGTGGGTCAGGTCGTAGAAGGGTGGCCTTGCTGTTTGCGCGGCTGGAGCAGTGTTTTTGAGAGGGGGAGATGGGCTTGAGGGCTCCGCCTGACGGGGATCTGAGGAAGGAGAGCTGTTCCCCAGCTTTGAGGGAGAGAGCGGAGGTTGTGGAGCTTTATCCTGGGCCGAGGCTTGGCCAGCATGCCCCTCACGCGGTCGAGGTGGGCGCTGCACCACTAGCTTTAGCCGCACCGGGTGCTGCAGCAGGTTGTAAAGGGCGGAGCACACCTCGGCTTCTTTGCTGCGCACCTTGTCCACCAGGCCCTTGCTGGGGAAAGCAAGAGTGATCTCCAAGGTCTCTGTCCCGTTGAGGCGGACGAGGGTCTCTTGCTGCAACTGACCAGATCCCAACAAGGCTCTGGTAGTGGGAGAGAGGCCCTTGAGAAACTCCTCCCAGCGAGGCTGCAGCAGCTTGGCAGGGGAAGCGACAGGCTCCGGATCGCGAACTTTGGGCTCTGGCGTTGGCGGCGGGGAACCCTCAGAAGGGAAAAGGGGGTTCTGGAAGGCTGTTGCGGCAGGCTGAGGGCTCTGTCCTGCTGACGCGAGTGGCTCTTCGAGGGCTGGGGCAGCTTGGGCAACTTTCCCATCGAGGTTCCTCTCAGCAGCAGAGGGGCCGACAACAGCCCCAGGCGAGAGAGGAGGGAATGGATCGGCAGGGGAGAGCGGCTCGCCACCCTTGCTCTCCATTGGCGGCAGCGGAACGGCGCCCTGGCGCAGCTGGCCCAGCAGATCCAGAAGGGCAATTTCTAGCCAAAGCTGGGGTTGTCCGCTCTGGCGAATTTGGGGTTCGCAGTGGCGCAGGTGGCTCTGGGCCGCTAGCAGCATCTCCAGCGAGTAGCAAGGAGCCCGCTGTTGCAAGGCTGCCCAGGTAGGATCCGTTACAGCCGCCAGCTGCCGTTGGTGTGGGGCCGTCTTGGCCAGGAGCAGATCCCGGTAGAAAGCCGCCAGGCTCTGCAGCACCACCAGGGGCTCTTTGCCTCGCTCCAGCAATTGCCGCGTTTGGGCCAGCACTCCCTCTACGTTCTGAGCCAGCAGAGCATCGGTCAAATCCAAAAGCTGCTGTTCCGGGATCCCCCCCACCAAGTCCCACACCGCTTCTGGAGTGATGGATCCCTCTAGCAAACTGAGCTGATCCAACAGCCGTTCAGCATCCCTTAGCCCGCCCTGGGCAAGTTGGGCCACTAGGTGCAAGGCTTCTGGTGTAATGGGGATCCCTTCCTGGGCGGCAATTTTGCCCAGGTGGGCCACCATCTCCTCTAGAGGAATGCGGCGGAAGTCAAACCGCTGACAGCGGGAAACGATGGTGGGCAGAACCCGCTGGGGGTCGGTGGTGGCTAGGACAAACACCACGCGGGGAGGCGGCTCCTCCAGAGTCTTCAGCAACGCATTGAAGGCCGCATTGCTGAGCATGTGGCATTCGTCAACCACATAGACCTTGTAGCGGCTATTTACTGGCGCAAACTGGGCCCGCTCGATCAGCTCGCGGATGTTGTCCACACCGGTGTTGCTGGCCGCGTCGATCTCCACTACATCGAGAGAAGAGCCGGCGGTGATGGCGCGGCACTGGCTGCACACCTGACAGGGATCCGGCGTTGGCCCCTGCTCACAATTTAAGGACTTGGCCAGAATGCGGGCGCTGGAGGTTTTTCCGGTGCCCCGCGGCCCACAGAACAAATAAGCCGGCGCCACCCGCCCCAGCCGAATGGCATTGGCCAAAGTCTGCACGACTGCCCCTTGGCCCACCACCTCGGCAAAGCGCTGCGGGCGGTATTTCAGGTGCAGGGGCTCATAGCTGCCAGCGGCGGCCATTTTCCAAATCTCCAAGTAGGCAGCGCCTCGGCTGCGTCTTGGGGCTTGTGCGGCCGAGATGCTTTCCTATTCTGGCTGCTGAACTCTCAAGAGCAAGGCGGAGAGAGGGCTCCCTGAACCGGCAGAGCTTTTGGCGGCTCTTCGGGATCCCGGCGACCCCGGCCAAGGAGAGGGGGCAGGGGCAGCTTCCAGCTTGGCTTATCCAATTGATCCATGCCCTGCAGGCGGTAGCTGAGCTGGTACAGTTCCCGCTTAAGCCGGCGGTTTTCTGCCTGAATGGCGGCGATGCGCTCGCGGATGGGCTGCAGGCGGGCCTGCAACTTGCGCCGATAGAGTTGCGGCAGCTCTTGGAGGATCTGCTCCAACACCTGCTTTTCTTGGTAGAGCTGCTCAATCTCGGCCTCGTAGCTGCGAATCTGTCGGCGTTGCTTTTCTTGGCGCAACTCCAAAAGGTCAATCTGGCTTTGCAACAGGCGGTTACGCTCCTTCAGCGCCTGGATTTCCTGCTCCCGGGCTGCCAAAGCTTGCGCCCACCAGGACTCTGCCCTGCTATCCGGCTTGTTGCCGCCAGTCGTTGCTTGCATTGACTCTCCCTCAACCCACCATCCCCATCCGCTACTCTAGCCGGCCTGCTGGGGCAAGGCCAGGGGTTGCTGGGAAGCCAACGCTTGGTGCGCCTGAGCTTCCAGCTCCGCCAGGGATCCAGAATTGTCCAGCACCACGTCAGCCCGACGGACTTTCTCCGCCAAAGGCCACTGGCTGGCCAGGCGAGCTTCGATTTCTGCCGGTGTCAGGAGGGGATCCCGCAAGGCCAGGCGCTGCCGCTGCTGCTCAGGGGTACAGATCACCACCCAGATCTCGCTGGCCCAGTTTTCCATGCCCGCCTCAAAGAGGAGAGGGATCATGAGGCAGAGGGCTGGAGGGCCATGCCCTTGAGACCGTTGGCAACTGGGCTGAGCCTCAGCCGCCCCGTGGAACTCGAGAAACTCCCGCAGCCGCGCTTTGACAAACGGGTGGATCTGCGCCTCTAGCCAGGCCCGCTCGGCGGCATCGGCAAAGACAATCCGCCCCAACTTTCGGCGATCCAGCTCTCCCGAGGGATCCTGAATGGCCTGGCCGTAGCGCTGCAGGACCCGCTCGCGGATGGGGGATCCCAGCGCCAAGGCCTGGCGGGCCATTTGATCTGCATCGGCCACTGGGATCCCCTGGCGTTCCAAGATGCGGGCTACCGTGGATTTGCCGGTAGCAATGCCGCCCGTCAGGCCAATAATTCTCATGGAAGTTGAAGAACTCCCTTCAAGGCGAGGCTAGTTGGGCAGAGGGTGGGGAAAAGCAAGGTTTTGCCAGGAGGCTGTACTCAAAGCCTTCCACCAAGGCCCGGCAGGAGGCTTCGATGATGTTGGTGGAAACTCCTACCGTGGTCCAGCGGCGATGGCCGTCGCTAAACTCCACCAGCACCCGCGTTTTGGCAGAAGTACCCGCCTGGCCGTCCAGAATCCGCACCTTGTAGTCGGTGAGGTGAATGGCTTCCAGTTGCGGGTAAAACTCCAGCAAGGCCTTGCGCAGCGCCCCATCCAGGGCCGCCACCGGCCCATTGCCTTCGGCTGCTGTCACCCGCGTCTGCCCCTGCACGGCAATCTTCACCGCTGCTAGGGACTGCACCTCGGTTGCCTCACCGCTGGGATCCCAGTCTCTGCTGCTCCAGTCCGAGCGAGTGGTGGCGCTGACATGGAAGCTAAGCACCTCAAAGGGGTGGGAGCGCTGCCCCAACAGGCCCCGCACCAACAGCTCAAAGCTGGCCTCGGCCGCCTCAAACTGGTAGCCCTGCAGCTCCAGAGTTTTCAGCCGCTCCAAAATCAAGCGCGCCCGGGGATCCGACTTGTCCAGCCGGATCCCAAAGCCAGCCACCTTGCTGAGGATATTGCTCAACCCCGCCTGATCCGAAACGACGATGCGCCGGCAGTTGCCCACCTGCTCCGGGGCAATGTGCTCGTAGGTCAGGGGGTTCTTCTGAACAGCGCTGACGTGGATCCCACCCTTGTGGGCAAAGGCGGATCGGCCCACGAAAGGAGCATGGTCGTCCGGGGCCAGGTTGACCACCTCACTGATGGCGCGGGAGATCTCTGTTAGGTGTTGCAGCTTTCCCTCGGGCAGACAGCGGTAGCCTAGCTTGAGTTGTAAGTTGGGGATAACGCTGCACAGGTCGGCGTTGCCACAGCGCTCCCCATAGCCGTTGATGGTGCCCTGCACCATGCGCGCCCCCGCCTGGACTGCCGCTAGAGCATTGGCCACGGCCGTGCCGGAGTCGTTGTGGGTGTGGATCCCCAAAGGCAAATGCCCCAGGTGATGGGATTCCGCCAAGACGGCTGCTGTGATGGCGGCAATCTCGTGGGGCAGGGATCCGCCGTTGGTATCGCAGAGAACCAGCCACTCCGCCCCGGCCTCTGCTGCTGCCACCAGGGTTTGCAGGGCGTAGTCGGGGTTGTGGCGGTAGGCGTCAAACCAGTGCTCGGCATCGTAGATCACCCGCCGCCCCTGGGAGCGCAGGTAGGTGATGGTGTCGCGGATCATGGCCAGGTTCTCGGCCAAGGTGGTGCCCAGCCCCTCCGTAACATGGAGATCCCAGGACTTGCCAAAGACCGTCACGTAACGGGTGCCCGCTGCCAAGATGGCCTGCAGCAGGGGATCCTCGGCTGCCCGCCGCCCCGGCTTGCGAGTGGAACAAAAGGCCACCAGCTCCGCCTGCTCCAGGGGCTCTTCCCGCATCTGCCAGAAAAATTGCACATCTTTGGGATTGGCCCCCGGCCAACCGCCTTCGATGAAAGGGATGCCCAGCCGATCCAGCAGCTTGGCAATTTGCACCTTATCTTGCACCGATAGGGACAACCCCTCCCGCTGCGCCCCGTCTCGCAGCGTCGTGTCGTAGAGGGTGACGGCAACCGGAGAATTGGCGTCAGTCTTCATACCGCATCAGCTTTTTGTAAAAGGCGGTGGTGAAATTCGGCGGCTGACCCCGCTGCACCGCCGCTACCACATCGATGAGGTAGTCCACAAACTCATAGTTGGCTAGGGAGACCTGATAGGTTAGCTCCGGGTCTTGATCGAAAATGACCTGCACCGCTGTTAGATCAGAGGGCAGAGGCGATACAGGCCAACTGGCCAAGAAAGAGACGGGCCTGTCTCCTTCGATGGGCCGCTGCCCTTCTAGGTTGCCCTTTTTGTAGAGACCCACCGCCAGCGGTAGGTACTGCCGGCGGGCAACGGCGTAATAGGGCTGATAGAGGGCCACCTCTGCGGAGCTAGCGGGTTCAAGCTGAAGAGTCATGGGCAGAAGATCCAGAGAAGAAGCAAGGATCTCTCTGCCATCCAGCCTACCGCCTCAGTGGCCCACTGGCCTAGAGAGATTGCCCGCTCACTGCCTTGCCTTTGAGGCAGAAGCGTTGGAAAGTCAGAAAATTCTAGGAAACAATGGAAGAGGAATATCTGCCCCGCTCTAGCCCAGACCCTACGGACTCCCTAGCCTCATGGACGTACCTCTTGGCTCTGCCACCCCCTTGCTGGAGCTAGACCCCGTCCTACAGTACAAGTTTCAGCAGCTTGTCCAGATCTTCGCCGAAATGGGGCGGGTTGTGGTGGCCTACTCGGGAGGGATCGATAGCAGCCTGGTGGCCAAGCTGGCCTGGGATCAGCTGGGGGAGGGGGCTCTGGCCGTTACCGCTGCTTCCCCGGCGCTTTTGCCCGAAGACCTGGAGGAGGCCATCTGGCAAGCCCAGTACCTCGGCATTCGCCACCAGGTCATCCAGACCCAGGAGCTGCAGGATCCCCGCTATGCTGCCAATCCCCCTAGCCGCTGTTACTTCTGCAAAAGTTACTTGCACGACACGCTGCTCCAGCTGGCTAAAACTCAGGGATACGACCACGTGGTCGATGGCCTCAACGCCGACGATCTGGCTGACTACCGGCCAGGGGTGCAAGCAGCTCGGGAGCGTGGTGTGCGATCCCCTTTGGCGGAGGTGGGGATGAGCAAGCTGGAGGTGCGGCAGTTGTCTCGCCACTTGGGTCTGCCCTGGTGGGATAAGCCGGCCCAACCCTGCCTCAGTTCCCGCTTTCCCTACGGCGAGGTCATCACTGCCGAGAAGCTGCGGCGGGTGGGATTGGCTGAGCGCTATCTGCGCAGCTTGGGCTGGCGAGAGGTGCGAGTGCGCTCGGAAAAAGATACTGCCCGCATTGAACTGCCCCCCCACCAGATCCTGGAGTTCGTGCAAAAAACTGACCTGGCAGCGCTGGTTAAAACCCTGCAATCGTTTGGCTATCTCTACGTCAGCCTCGATCTGGAGGGCTACCGCAGCGGCAAGCTCAACCGCGCCCTCAACCCTCCCCAACCTGGTAGCTTAGGCTGAAGCGTTGCACAGGTTTGGGGAGCATGAAAGGGTTTTGGTGGCTCTGGCTTTGCTTGGGGGTGTTTGGTCTGGCAACGGCTGCTCCTACCTCAGCCCAGGGGGAGAAAGGCCAGGTGGCGGCCGCCCAGGCGGGGGATACGACTGCCCTCGACGCCCTTGCGGATCGCACGTTACGGCTGCGCTCCGACCGTCAAACCTTCGACCAGCGGGCGCAGGTTTTCCTGGCTGAGGGCAACGTGGAGATGCGGCTGGGCCGCTCAGTGCTGCGGGCAGACCGCCTGCGCATTGAGCTGCAGCAGCGACGAGCCGTGGCCGAGGGCAACGTCTCCATTGAGTTGGATCAGCAGCGCATCCAGGGATCCCGGCTGGAGTACGACTTTGAACGGGAGCAGGGCTTTTTGGAAGAGGCTTTTGGGCAGGTGGATATTGGCCAGTTGCAGGCCAGCGGCTCTCCGCTGCCCCTCTCGCCTCAGCGGCTGGTGCGCTTTCGCGCTACCCGCATTCGCTTCGATGCCAACAACTGGGAAGGAGAAGAGGTGCGGCTGACCAATGACCCCCTCGATCCGCCGGAGCTGGAGATCCGCAGCCCGCGAGTGACCTCTACCTTGCAGGCGGATGGTTCCAGCCTGTTGATTGCCGAAGCTGGCCAATTGGCTTTCGACCAAGTCTTTTTTCTGCCCCTGCCCCTGCGGCTGCGCTTTGACTCCTTGAACCGCCAGCCTCCGGTCAGCCTTTTCTACGACGATTTCGACCGGAAGGAACTGCGGCGGGGCCTAATCCTGCAGGCCAACATTGAGCTGCTGCAGGAGCCCCATCTCAGCTTGGTGTTTTCCCCGCAGCTCTATCCCCAACGCCTCTGGGGGAGCCTCCAAGGAATCCGCGATGGAGTCGGGCTGCGAGCGGAGTTGCGCTGGCGGCAGCCGCGTGCCCAAACCTTGCTGTTTGCCGAGCTCCGCGGGATCGTCTTTGAGGAATTTGCCCGGCGCTTGCGGGCGCAGGTCGAACACCGCGTTACCACCGGCAACGGCGGCCAAGTCACCTACACCTATGCCTATCGGGAGCGTTTTTTCAGCGGGCGCCTGGGTTTCCAGATTGTGGAGAATCGCTTTGGCGCCAGCTACAGCTCGCCCACCCTTCGCCTTGGCAACACCGGCTTGGATTTCAGCTACCGCATAGCCGCCGACTACCTCGACGCCCTGGGACAACTTGGCAATATCGACACCGATCCCGCTCTGGCCCTGGCCAGAACCACCGAGCGCATCCAGCTTGCTCGGCTGCAACTAGGAGCAACCCTAACTCGCTCTTTTCCCCTCTGGCGGCCCTCCAAGACAACCTCAGATCCGCCGCCCCGCTTTTCCGCTTTGCCCATTGAACAGGGGATCTGGCTCAACACTGGCGTCAGCAGCAGCCAGTCGTTTTACTCCGATGGCCGCGCCCAAAGCTACACTGCTGGCAGTATCGGCCTCGACGCCGTGCTCGGGGCTTTTGTGGCCGATACCTTCGACTACACCAGCCTGAGGGTAACCTACTCCAACGGTTTTTTGACGGGAGCCTCGCCCTTTTTGTTTGACCGCATCACCACGCGGGAGCAGCTGGTCTTAGGCTTCCTGCAACAGCTGTATGGCCCGCTGCGGGTGGGGGCTGAAACCACCCTGGACTTACAGTCAGGCCAGCAGGTGGACCTTACCTATCGCCTGGGTTACGACCGCCGCACCTACGGCCTTAGCTTGCACTACAACCCGGTGCGCCAGTCAGGGGCTCTGGAGCTACGGGTAGAAGGCCTGAACTGGGATCCCCACCCACCTCAGCCAAGCTCAGCGACCGGCTCGAGCCTCAATGGGCCCTGATTCCAAAGTGTAATCTCGACTACTAATACCTAAGGGTTTTCTATGGCAATTGCGCCGCTTCGAGAAGGGATCCCTGCCCAAATCCACCCCGCCTCCGAAGGGAGTTTTGGAGTCAAACGGTAAGATCAAATACAGAAGTCCTCTAGGACTTATTTTTGTCAATCGGGATCGCCGTATCGCAGACTACTGCAGTGATCTCCAAGCAGTGCTAGCCTGGATGACAGGCTGAGCAAGGCAGGCTAGTGAGCTAATTATGCAAACCCTCGATGCGATCCCGGCAAAAAAACAAGCAGAGCGAATAACCTGCAGCTACATCAATGCAACCAGCTCCATTCAAGTGGTTCGCATCACAAATATCGAAAACTGGTACTTTGAGCGGGTGGTATTTCCTGGGCAGCGGTTGCTGTTTGAGGCGCTACCAGGAGCCAAGCTGGAGATCCACACGGGCATGATGGCCAGCTCTACCTTGACAGATATCCTCCCCTGCGAAAAGTTGCGCGTACGAGAAACGGAGCCGGTGACAGTGGTTGCGTAGGTCTCCAAGCCGCAGAGCAAAACCTAGGGCTTTTGGCTTTGCCGCTTCTCCTCTTCTCCTGTGGGGGTAGGGGAAGGGCGAGGCCTGGGCGGCAACGAGATATCCAGGAAACGCGCGCTTAACCGCACCGGGCTGATCTCGCGCCGTTGTGGCGGCCACGAGAGTCCCAGCCAGCGAGCCGTGATCTCCAAAAGGCCAGGGAGCGGCGTTGACGTAGGGGTAGGCATGGGTGGTGGGGTGGGGTAAAGATCTAAGCGCGGCGGGCGGGGGGTGCTGATGCGAAAAGCGTTGGGAGGCGGCTGCGTCAGGGGTACATTCGGATCCCCGCACCCCAACAAGCCTAGCCCACCAGCCAGCAGGAGGAGAGCCAGCCGTGCCGTGTTTCCGTTTAGCAAGGGCTTGAGCATAGGCTAGCAAGATGCCAGAGCGCCGATCCGAGCTTGCAGACCTGCTTCCAGCGCCGAGAGGTGGCGGGCTATGGTTACGTAGCGGTTAGCCGTCAAGTTTTTGGCGACAAACTGCTCCACCAGTTGCTGATCTCGGGCAACCATTTGGTTGAGGTACTGAGCTACGGAGGTTTGCGGATTCTCGATTAAAGCTCTGCACACCTGCAGAGCCATCACCAGTTGGGCCCGCACCTGCAAAAAGAGCGACTGGATATACTTCTGTTCGGCCTCACTGAGTTGGCGAAAATCTTGCCAATAGTGGCCCCCCTCCAGCGATTGTTGCAGCTCTTGCACCCAGCGGTTGTATTCTTTAACCTTGCAGGCGAGATCGCTGGCGAACTCCATGATCTCGGCAGGGCTATTCAGGAGATGGGCCTCTTGCCAGCGCTGACGAATGCGACGCAGGTTTTGCCGCAACTTCAGGAGAGCCCAGAGCAACCCCAGGAAGACCACTCCCAGCAACAGGACGGCCACTGCATAGAGCAGCCAATAACCGGGATCCCGAACTCCCAGGAGGATCACCAAAGCAATCACCAGCAGGCAGAGGGCCAGCATGACCCAAAACCGCAGTTGTTGCTGTTCAAGACGCAGGTACTCTGCCCTCAGGCCAAAAGCCTCACAGCAGGCCTCCAGATCCGCCTCCATGATCTGGCGAAACTCCTCTGCAGAAATTAGCTCGGCAGTGATCATTAGAAGACCCTCCTGACCGGGGTGACCAGCTCCTCAGGATTTGCCTTGCCAATTGCGCGCCGCTTCCGTACTCTCTGGCAGCGGCTCTAGCACCTCGCTGGCGGGAACCACCATCAACCCATAGCCCCCCTCGCGACAAAAATCGACGATCTCCTGCGTGTCGAAGCGCTCGGCTACGGGCTTGGGCAGCCCCTGCTGAGCCAGCCTCTGGGCATACTTTTTCGCCCCAAAGAGGCTCTCAAAGGCAATGACAATGTCCTGGCCCCCAATTTGGCGGGTGCAGATCCCTTCTTGACCGTTGGCTTGGTACAGCAGCACGATCACTTGGGGGGGCAGCCCTTCCGAGCTCACCCCAAACGGTTCCGTCTCCGCCTGGGATCCGTTGCCCAACAACACATCCCGCGCCTCGTTGAGCCGCGCCAGCCGAGCCTCCAGCAAGGGTCTTTGTCGCTCGTCGTCCAGCTCAAGAAGAGCGGCGCTGAGAGCTTGGTATTCCCGAAACCATTTCCTCCGGATTTCCTGTTCGCTGGCATCTGGCGGTAGATTGAGCACCTGGAGAGCCTCAGTAGTATCCATTGATCTGCTCCGCTAGAGTGTCCTCTATCATCGTCTAGACTAGCCGCTCTGAGGATCTCGGGAGGGGAACTTGGGCGTCGACAAAGCTTAGGGGGCAAATCTCGGCAGCGGAGGGTTTTTGCCGAAGAACAGTGGCCTTGAGGCCACACCACGTTTTTCGAGGAAATCCCTGCTGAGCACAAAGCACAGACTAGGCTAGCAGAAGCCATGGCACCGCCAGAGAGGGCCTCCGCTATCTGCCGACCCCAAGGGATCCGGGAACTAGCTGGTATTGCAACACCTGGGGTGGCCGAGCAAAGTAGGGCTCAATAAGCCCACGCCACCGAATAAAGTTTTCCGATTGCCGGAAGGTAACCAGATGAGCCTCCAGGGATAGTAGATATTGCTGGGGGTGCTCCAGACAGCGCTACAGTTGGTGCTGCCGTTATAGACAAAAGCTTGGCCGATGGCGGCTTCAAAAGCAGCTTCCGAGCCTGGAGTGACCTCAAGCTGAGCCACCTCCAGAACAGGAGCAGTGTTCATAGGCTACGTGTGCAGGCCACACTCGGTTTTGGCCATACCCTTCCACCGACCAGAGCGGGGATCCGCGCCTGGCTCCACTGGGGCTGTACAGGGCATACAGCCAATGCTGGGGTAGTTGCGGTCGTGGAGAGGGTTGTAGGGGATCCCGTGCTCGAGGATGTACTTCCACACCTGGCCGCTTGTCCAGTCGGCGAGGGGGTTGAGCTTGAGGCGGTTGCGCTTGCTATCCCACTGCACCTTGCCAATGTTGGCGCGGGTAGGAGCCTGTTCCCGACGCATTCCCGTAATCCAGGTGGTGCAATTGGCCAGAGCGCGGTGCAGGGGCTCCACCTTGCGGAGGTGGCAGCAAAGGTCGGGGTTGGTGCGGTACAGTTCTGGCCCGTATTGCGCCGCCTGCTCTTCCGGTGTCAGCAGAGGCTTAAAGACCTCCAGTTGCAAATGGGGATAGCGAGCCAGCACCTGTTGTTGCAGTTGTAGGGTTTCGGGAAAGTGAAAATCGGTATCCAGGAAAAAGGCGCGCACCTGCGGGCGAATAGCAGTGAGCAAATCAATCAACACCAGGTCTTCTGGGCCAAAGCTGCAGGCAAGTACCAGCCCATCCCCGAACTCAGATACAGCCCAGGCTAGCAAGTCGCTTGCAGAAAGGGGCTCAAAGCGTTCGCTCAGGGCAGCTACCTGGGGCTGATACCGCTTTTGCACCTCCTGGGCTGCCTGTTCCCAGTGGGTAGAGGAAGAAAGGGTTGCACTCATAGGGAGAGACGCCGAGTCCAGCTGCTTTGCCTTCTTAATCTACACTAATTCGGTCGAGCTTTAGGACTTTTATCGAGCTGCAACAGGTAGCAGGGTAGATCGAGCTCCTCTGGCGCGCAGGGGGATCTCTCCCCAGCGATCCCGACGTCTCCCCATCAGGAAACCATGCCAGAGCGGTCTGGGTCCTGGCTCCGGTAGGTGAACCCAGTGGTAGCGCAGGATCCCTCGCCGGGGGTTCAAATCCACCTCGAACAGCCGCAGTGCCGAGACTGGCCCCACCAGGGGAGGGGCTGTCAGGTAGGGGATCCCATCTCGTACATGGACTTTCGGCACATGTAGATGCCCACTCAACACTGCCACCACCCGTCCATGGTCAGCCAAGAGAGCATGGAGGGCGGCAGCTGCTTGCTTCTGGAGCTGGTAGTTGCGGAACACAACCGCGTCCATTTGGGTGGGGGAGATAAAAGGCGGCTGGTGGATTAACAAGATTAGCCATTCTTCTGAAACTGCTTGCAGATGTTCGCCCAGCCAATGCAGTTGCGAGGGGCGCAGCACCCCCTGGGGCAGGGGAAAAGGTCCCAGGCTGGCGTCAAGGGCAATGAGGCGAATCCCGGGCAGAGGAGAAAGGCTGTAATCGACATAGCCCGTAGGAGCCGGAAAGAGGGGAAATTGGCTTTGGCACCAGCGGATAAATTGTTCTCGGTCGAAGCGCCCCTTTCTTTGCAGGGTGTCGACATCGTGGTTGCCAAGACTGAGGTAGTAGGGCATCCGCAGCTGGGCAAGAATCTCCCGGAATAGCTCAAAGCTTTCTGGATCCGCCTGATCCACCAAGTCGCCGGTAAACACGACAAAGTCCAGATCCGGCACCTGGTTGAGATGGGCAACGGCTGCTTCCAACTGGCGGCGAGGGGAATCGGACATCCACCACCAGCGGCATGCCGTCTCCGGCATCAGATGAATGTCTGAGACCTGCGCAAAACGAATCCGTTCCGTGGCCATTGCCTAGGTACTTATTCACACCTCACGCCGCATCATAAGTTAGTAACCTGCCCAGGAGCTATTGACTTTTCTTAACCTCCTTCAGCAGGAGAGGGAAGGTGGCAATGGACAGGTTGCCGCCACTTGGACAGCCAGGCGTGAGTTTGATTCTCGTTTCAGCCTCGTTGTCCAACAACCGCTAGGGTATAGAGACGCGGATCTTCGAAAAGAAGGAGAAAAACCCATGTCTGGCACCCTTGTTCGCTGCGCCTGTGAGCACTGCAACTGCAGCTTCGAGAGCAGCCAAGGCTATCGCTACGAAGGCCAGCTCTACTGCAGCCAAGCTTGTGCTACTCACGACCATGACCACCCCTCCCCTTGCTGCACAGCCGCCCACTGCTGTCAATAGCAACTCGACAGGGATCCGAACCTAGACCCTTTTTGATACGCTCCTAAGGAGCTCTATCCCTAGCCAGCTTGCATGGAGTACCGCTGGGATCTGCTGCCCACTCCGCCTCAGTTTGACCCAGAGCTGAGCCGGGAATACGGCAAGTACGCGGCCAAGGTGCTAGCCTTGCGCGGGCTGCACAGCCGGGAACAGGTGCGGGCTTTCGTGGATCCCAGCTCCTATTCCCCCACCCCGCCGGAATCCCTGCCGGATCTGGAGCGGGCAGTGCGGCGGCTACTGGAGGCCAGGGAAAAAGGAGAAGCCCTCTGCATTTGGGGGGACTTTGACTGCGATGGCGTCACCAGCACCAGTCTTTTGCTCTCGGCGTTACAACCCTTGGGCTTCCAAGTCCAGTTCACCCTACCGCTGCGCAGCCGCGAGGGACATGGGCTCAATGCCCAGCGGCTCCAGCAGGTGCTGGCTCAGGGTTGCCAAGTACTTCTAACGGTGGACTGCGGCATCGGCAATGCTGCCGAGATTGCCCTGGCCCAAGCCCAGGGGGTGGACGTGATCGTGATGGATCACCACGCCCTGCCGGATCCCTTGCCCCCTGCCTATGCGGTAGTCAACCCTTTGCGCCTGCCGGAGGAGCACCCCCTGCGCTTCCTGCCAGGGGTGGGGGTGGCCTACAAGCTAGCGGAGGCCCTCTATCAAGCGCTGGGAATTCCTGGCGTCGAGGAATACCTGGATCTAGTGGCGGTGGGGATCGTGGCCGATGTTGCCGTGTTACAGCGGGAGTGTCGCTACCTAGTACAGCGGGGGTTGCCCGTGCTGGCCAAGACGCAGCGTCCAGGGCTGCGGGCTCTTTTGGATTGGGTGAGCAACGGCTCATCCCCAGGAGCGCTAACAGCTCAGGACATTGCCTTTCGCCTTGCTCCCAGGCTGAACGCCATTGGCCGCTTGGAAGACGCTAGGCTAGCAGTGGAGCTGCTGACCACCTCGGATCCGCAGCGGGCTCAGACGCTGGTGAAGCATTTTGTCGCCCTCAGCGAAGAGTGTCGGCAGCTCACCCAAGAGGTGCTACAGGAAGCCAGGCAGCAGGTGGAGAGCCTCGATCTGGCACGAGAGCGAGCCATCGTCTTGGCCAGCAGTGGCTGGAACCCAGGGGTTTTGGGAGTTGCGGCGGCCCGCTTGGCGGAGGAATACCGTTGCCCAACGGTGTTGATTGCCAAAGACGAGAGCACAGGGCTGGGCTATGGGTCAGGCCGCTCGATTCCAGGGGTAAACCTGCTAGAGGCCCTTGAGGCGGTGCGTCCTCTCCTGCGACGAGGAGGGGGACACCCCATGGCCGCGGGGATCCAACTCGATCTGGCTTGCCTGGCCGCTGTGCAACTGACATTGCGGCGGGAGCTAGCCGCGCGGGTTAGCCCGGATCAGCAAGCTCGCGCCCTGGCGGTGGAGATTCTCCTCGACTGGACTCTGCTGGCCTCTCAGGGCCGGGATGGGGTGGCGGAGCTAGACGAGGTGTATCGGCAGTTGCAGCTTCTACAGCCCTTTGGGCACGGCAACCCCAACCCCATCGTAGCCCTGATGAACTTCCGCCTCACTAAATCCACTCTAAGAGCCTCTGGGGATGGCCGCCATCTCAGGTTTGAGCTCAAAGGTAGGGCGAGATCCCGTACCCTCTGGTTTTGGGGAGCTGGCGAAGAGCTGGAACAGTGGCAAAACTGCCCAGCTGTGGACATTGCCCTGCGGTTGGAAGCCGACAGCAAAGAGCCCTGGCGAGGTACAGTGCTGGCGGTGCGTCCCTCTGGCAACTGGCAGGCCCCTGCTGTTTCCGCCCCTCGCCTCCAAATCCAAGACTACCGGCAACGCCCCCTGCCGGATTCTTTGGAGAAAGCCCTCTGCTACACTGGGCAACCTCTTCCTCTTAGGCAGCCGTTGCCCCCCTCAGCTAAAACAACTCTTGTACTGGCCTGCTGGCCCTGGTTGCCGGCAGATTTGGCCCAACTACTGCAGCAGGTGCAGCCGCAAACCCTGATCCTGGCTGCTTCTGCCCACTCCTGGGATCGCCTCCCTCAGCAACTTGCCCAACTGCGAGAACTAGGGCAGGTAAAACCCTGGGATCCTGCTACCCTGGCAGCAGCTACTGGCCTGCCCCAGCAGTGGCTAGAAGCCCTAGAGGGATCGGAACAGATCTCCACTGGGCTGCTCAGCCGGATCCGCGAATCCCAGGCCTTCCACCGCTGGCTGGACGAGGCTAGCCCAGCCCAGATTGCCCAACTGTGTCAACGGCTGCTGCAACCGGATCCCGTGCCGCTGGCTTTTTCCCCCGCCTGAGCTAAGGTACCCTTTGAGAACACCTCAGCAGGGCATGCGCTGCCCTACCCTTGTTCCCTGTCCCTGTGGTGCTCGCCGAGGAGGATTAGGCAATTTTGTCGTTGTTCAAGACGCAGCAGTTGACCTGATCCAGGCACACCTTTCCCCACTGCAGCGCCCATCGCACCAAAGCAACCCGGTTTGACGTTCGCGTCTTGCTCAAAATGTTGCTGATGTGGTTATCGACCGTGCGCTTGCTGATTTCCAAGCGCTTTGCAATGTCCTGATTGGTCATGCCAGCCGCAACCAACTCCAGGACCTGCAGTTCCCGTTCCGACAGCAGATCCGCGCAATGGTAGTCTGCGCCCATGCCCAACGCCTGAGGTACGAACTGTAAGGATTACCTAGAGTCATTCTAGGGGATCGCCTCCCCAATGGATAATCCGTGAGTTGAGCTTTTTGGACCCTGTCGACGAAAGGGAAAGGGACCAGCCGTCTTTTGCTTTACAAGCTTTACAAAGCATCGGGGTGCTGGCGGGGCAATTCCACCAGAACCCACAGCCCACCGGTTTGCGGATGATTGCGCAAGCGGATCGTACCCCCATGGAGTTCCACAATCTGACGCACAATGGCCAAGCCAAGGCCAGTGCCGCCTTTGCTGCGGGCCCGCGCCGCGTCGGTGCGGTAGAAGGGTTGAAAGACCAGCTCAAATTGATCCTCCAGCAGGCCGGGGCCGTGGTCGTACACCTCCAGCCGCACTTGGGATCCCTCCTCGGAGAGGCTCACGTGGATAGGAGAACCAGGCCCGCCATATTTGACGGCATTATCCAAGAGGTTGAGGATGAGGCGATAGAGGCGTTGCTCATCTCCCCAGAGATAGAGGGGGGAGGAGCTGCTTAGGTGCAGTTCCTGGTGGCGGGGCTTGGCTAGCGGTTCTAGACTCTGCCAGGCTTCTCGCACCAAGGCGGCTAGATCTACCCAGCGCCATTGGGAGCGGGATCCGGCCCCCAAGTTGAGAGCGCTCAGTTCCAGCAAGTCTTGCACCAGCTGACTGAGGCGCAGCGTCTCATTTAGCAGTCGTTCCACCCAAACCGCTTGCGCGGCATCGACTCGGCTTTGCAGAGTTTCCGCCAGAAGACGAATCGAGGTGAGGGGAGTCTTCAGCTCGTGGGCCACGTCCGAGGCCCAGCGATCCCGTTGTTGCGCCAGCAGCGTGGCCTCTAGGCGGTCTTCCAAAAAGATGGCCACATGGGCCTGGGGCAGGGGCAGCCCCCAAGCCCGCAGCGGAACCGGTTTGTCCTCGCCACCGGGAGGGTAGAAGACCCATTCGCGGCTCTGGACGGAAGCGCCAGCTTCCTGGCAGCGGGTGGCTTCGATGAGCTGATCCAACTCGTAGGAGCGCACCCACTCCAGCAAAAGCTTGATGCCCGGCTGCCAGTGGCTAATGCGCAGCAGGCGCTGGGCGGCAGGATTGCACTCTAGCACCACGTTGTTCTCGTCCACCCGCAAATATCCCCAGGGCAGACGCTGGCTGAGATACTGCCAGTCCAGGAGATACTGTCTTTGGCTAGCCTGCTCCAGTTCTTGTTGGCGAAGGTGGCGGCTAAGCCGGCTGAGCATCTGTTCAGGCGGCTGCAGCGGCAGGGCCAGGTGCATCAGGGATCCCAACTCTTGCAGTTGGCGGCTGAAGCGGCGTCGACTCTGCCAGCACAAGATCAGCATGCCGACAAGGCCAATGCTTAACCCAATGAGGATCCCGCCTTCCACTCCCATGAGCCCACCCCCTTTGCCGCCATTGTCGCCCAGGGATGGGGGAGTGAACGGATACGGAGTCCTGCCTCCCTAGCGGCGGTGCACCATCGTCGTGGTGGCCTGGTCGGTGGGCACGAGCAAGACTTCGCTTAGGTTGACGTGGGGGGGACGAGTGACGGCAAATAGCACCACCTCGGCCACATCCATCGCCGTCAAGGGGGTGAGGCCCCGATAGACCGCCGCCGCCCGCTCGCAGTCGCCGCGGAAGCGCACCTGGCTAAACTCGGTTTCCACCAAGCCGGGCTGGATCTCGGTAACGCGAATGGGGGTGCCGAGCAGATCCAGCTTCAGCCCCTCGGAGATGGCCCGCACGGCCGCTTTGGAGGCACAGTAGACAGCGCCGCCAGGGTAGGTCTGCCGACCAGCAATCGAGCCAATGTTGACCACGTGGCCCCGGCCCCGCTCCACCATCCCGGGCAAGACGGCGCGGGTAACATACAGCAAGCCCTTAATGTTGGTATCGATCATCTCCTCCCAATCTTGCACAGCGCCGCTGTGGAGTTTGTCCAAGCCGCGGCTAAGGCCGGCGTTGTTGATCAAAATGTCGATCTCGGCCCAGGCCGGCGGCAAAGACTGTAGCGCCTGCTGCACGGCTGCCCTATCCCGCACATCCAAAGTCAGTAGGTAGGAGGAAGTGCCGTAGGCCTGCTGCAATTCTGTGGCCAGCGCCTGCAGCCGCTCCTGACGGCGGGCCACTAGGATTAGCTTGGCTCCAGAACGGGCAAAAAGCTTGGCACAGGCTGCGCCGATTCCGCTGCTGGCGCCGGTGATGAGCACAATCGCGTTTTCCAGCATAGTCGGCTTGCCCAAAGAGGGGTGCTGGGATCCCTGCCCAACGCCTTGGTTTAACCCCTTCCCTTCTCCGATTGGCTGCCTATCCTCTACTCAGCCCCCCCTTGGGTGATGCGCAGGATCCCATACCCA
The DNA here is from genome assembly GCF_047461515.1 of Synechococcus sp. W70.1. NCBI lineage: Bacteria > Bacillati > Cyanobacteriota > Cyanophyceae > Synechococcales > Synechococcaceae > Synechococcus > Synechococcus sp. W70.1. The sequence goes on along the minus strand of NZ_JANSHH010000033.1, from coordinate 125,400 downwards.
AGCGCCACGCCCGCCAACGTCAAAACCAGAGAAATTCCCGCAATGGTCAAGATCTCGCTAGCCATGGATTTGCCTTAGATGAAGTGCAGTGTCCTTGTCTTAGGATATCGGATTTTGCTCTTGAACCTTACCAGCAGCGAGGTAGTCTCTCTCGAGCGCAAGAGAGCTGCCAAAGATTGCGCTTTGTAAAGTTCACGGTTACCTCAGACTTGCTAAGAGCGGGTTCCCTGCCTCTATAATGAGAAGCAATTTACAAGTCTTTACTGGCCTGGGCTAAGCAAGGCCAAGGACGGTGAAACTTGTCCGCTGGCTCTGAGGTAGCTTGCCACGAGCCCTGTGGCTTCTCGAGAAGTTCCGGGGTTTGAGTTTTTATACCTAGGCCGCGGTCTTGCCTTTAGGAGGCGAAGTTTGTAGCTTCACTAGCGTTCTCATCTTTAACTGAGGAGAAGATCGTCCTATGACCATAGCAGTGGGACGCGTACGCCAGGAGCGAGGATGGTTTGACGTCGTCGACGACTGGCTCAAGCGCGACAGATTTGTTTTCATCGGTTGGTCAGGGCTGCTCATGTTCCCCTGCGCCTACCTGGCCCTGGGCGGCTGGCTGACCGGCACTACCTTCGTAACTTCCTGGTACACCCACGGCCTAGCCAGCTCCTACCTGGAGGGGTGCAATTTTTTGACGGTGGCCGTTTCCACCCCAGCCGATAGCATGGGGCACAGCTTGCTCCTGCTCTGGGGTCCAGAAGCCCAGGGGAACTTCACCCGCTGGTGTCAAATTGGCGGCCTGTGGACCTTTGTGGCCTTCCACGGCGCCCTGGGCTTGGTTGGCTTCATGCTGCGGCAGTTTGAAATTGCCCGTTTGGTGGGGGTGCGGCCCTACAACGCCATTGCCTTCAGCGCGCCAATTGCCGTGTTTGTGAGCGTGTTTTTGATTTACCCCCTGGGACAGAGCAGTTGGTTTTTCGCTCCCAGCTTTGGGGTAGCCGGCATCTTCCGCTTCTTGCTGTTTTTCCAAGGGTTCCACAACTGGACGCTGAACCCCTTCCACATGATGGGAGTAGCTGGCGTTCTGGGTGGAGCGCTGCTGTGTGCTATCCACGGGGCAACGGTGGAGAATACCCTCTACAAGGATGGGGAGGCAGCAAGCACGTTCCGGGCTTTTGAGCCGACGCAGGCGGAAGAGACCTACTCCATGGTGACGGCAAACCGCTACTGGAGCCAGATTTTTGGGATAGCGTTCTCCAACAAGCGGTGGCTGCACTTCTTCATGTTGTTTGTGCCGGTAACCGGATTGTGGATGTCGAGCATTGGGGTAGTGGGGTTGGCGCTGAACCTGCGGGCGTATGAGTTTATCAGTCAGGAGACGCGGGCGGCGGAAGACCCCGAGTTTGAGACGTTCTACACGAAGAACATCCTGCTCAACGAGGGGATCCGGGCCTGGATGGCGCCTCAGGACCAGCCGCATGAGCACTTTGAGTTCCCTGAGGAAGTCCTCCCCCGCGGCAACGCCCTCTAATCTACCCAGTTAGCTGTAATTGAGCGCCTGCCCAAGGGATCCCCTCCTGCGGATCCCAGCGGCTAGGGATCCCAACGGCAGGTGCTTCCACTTAGCCAATCAATCAATTGTCCTGACGATTGGAGGTTGGTCTCTGTGACCTCAACAACAATTGGTTCTGTAGTGGTGCAAGATCGCACCCAGGGCGGGTTTGCCTGGTGGGCTGGAAATGCCCGCTTGATCAATCTCTCCGGTCGGCTTTTGGGTGCCCATGTAGCCCATGCTGGCCTGATGGTCTTCTGGGCGGGAGCGATGCTGCTCTTCGAGGTGGCTCACTTCACGCCCGATCGGCCCATGTACGAACAGGGCCTAATCCTGATGCCCCATTTGGCTACCTTGGGCTGGGGAGTTGGCCCCGGCGGCGAGGTGGTGGACACCTACCCCTACTTTGTGATTGGTGTGCTGCACCTCATCTCCAGTGCCGTGCTGGGGTTTGGGGGTGTTTATCACGCCATTCGCGGCCCAGAAACCCTGGAGCAGTCTTTCCCCTTCTTCGGCTACGACTGGAAAGACAAGAACAAGATGACCACCATCCTAGGAATTCACCTCATCCTCCTGGGGCTGGGGGCTTTCCTGTTGGTGGCCAAGGCTATGTGGTTTGGCGGTGTCTATGACACCTGGGCTCCCGGCGGTGGAGATGTGCGGGTCATTACCAACCCCACCCTCAACCCAGCGGTAATCTTCGGCTATCTGTTTAAGTCTCCTTTTGGAGGCGAGGGCTGGATTGTTAGCGTCGACAACATGGAGGATGTGATTGGAGGCCACATCTACATCGGCATCATTTGCATTGCCGGTGGGATCTGGCACATCCTCACCAAGCCCTTTGGCTGGGCTCGCCGCGCCTTTATCTGGTCGGGAGAAGCCTATCTCTCCTACAGCTTGGCGGCGGTTTCGCTCATGAGCTTCATTGCCACCTGCTACATCTGGTTTAACAATACTGTCTACCCCAGTGAGTTCTACGGACCTACGGGACCGGAAGCCTCTCAGGCGCAAGCCCTCACCTTTATCGTGCGCGACCAGCGCTTGGGGGCAAACATCGGCCAAGCCCAAGGGCCTACGGGTCTGGGTAAGTACCTAATGCGCTCTCCCACGGGCGAGATCATCTTTGGGGGCGAGACAATGCGCTTCTGGGATGTGCGGGCGCCCTGGAAGGAGCCGCTGCTGGGGCCCAACGGCTTGGATCTGGACAAGCTGAAAAACGACATTCAGCCCTGGCAAGCTCGCCGTGCGGTGGAGTACATGACCCACGCCCCGTTGGGATCCCTGAACTCGGTGGGAGGTGTGGCTACTGAGATCAACACCGTAAACTTCACCAGCCCGCGCACTTGGCTGGCGGCCCACAACTTCATCCTGGGCTTCCTGTTCTTTGTCGGCCACCTGTGGCACGCCGGTCGTGCCCGTGCTGCTGCTGCCGGCTTTGAGAAAGGAATTAGCCGCGAGGACGAGCCTGTCTATCGGATGAAGCCAATCCGATAGAAAGTGCAGGTCTTTCCAACTAGCACCTTTGGCCCCCAGTGGGGGGCCTTTTTTTGGGATCCCCCTGGTCGGGATTGGCGGGGAAGGCGGCGAGGGTAGAGACTGGGAGAGCTGAAGAGCTGAATCTTCGAAGAAGATGCACAAAGTCCCAGTGACCGTCATCACGGGATTTTTGGGATCCGGCAAGACGACGCTGATCCGTCACCTCCTGCTCAACAGCCGGGGTCGCCGCATCGCTGTTGTGGTAAACGAGTTTGGCGAAGTGGGCATCGATGGCGAGTTGCTGCGAGACTGCCAACTCTGCGAGGGAGAGGTCTCCATTCTGGAGCTGGTCAACGGCTGCCTCTGCTGCACAGTGCAGGAGGAGTTTTTGCCGACCCTGGAGGCGCTGCTGCAACGGCGGGCGGAGCTGGACAACATTGTTATTGAGACGTCAGGGTTGGCTTTGCCCAAGCCGCTGGTGCAGGCTTTCCGCTGGCCAACGATTCGCACCGGCGCCACTGTGGATGCGGTGATTGCGGTGGTAGACGGCCAGGCGCTGGCTGCGGGGCAGCTTGTGGGGGATCTGGCGGCCCTGGAGGCCCAGCGGCAGGCAGACGAGAGCCTAGATCACGAGACGCCCATTGAGGAGCTGTTCGAGGATCAGCTAAGCTGTGCCGATCTGGTGTTGCTCACCAAGGTGGATCAGATTACGCCGGCGGAGCGAGCGCAAGTGGAAAGCTGGCTGCGCCAAAAATTGCGCCCTGAGGTTCAAGTCCTCCCTTGCGAGCGGGGCCAGGTTTCCTCAGAAGTGCTCCTGGGCTTCAACGCAGCCGTGGAAGATCAACTCGAGCGCCGCCCCAGCCACCACGACCACGGGGAGGAGCACGAGCACGAGGCCTTTGAGTCTTTCTACCTAAGCCTGGAGGGAGGCTATGAGCCGGGATCCCTAGTTGCCCAGTTGCGTCAACTGGCGCAAGAGGAATGCCTCTACCGGGTGAAGGGCTTTGTAGCCGTGCCCCACAAGCCAATGCGCCTGGTGCTGCAGGGGGTGGGAGGGCGATTTGAAACCTACTACGATCGCCCTTGGCGCCCCCAAGAGCCGCGTTTAACCCGCCTGGTGTTCATTGGACAGAGACTTAACCGGGCGCGCATTGCCGCAGAGCTCCAGGCCCTAGCTGCCACCCGCTGATCCCTGGGATCCCTCAAGAGCGGCCTAGAGGTAGGCCTCTAGGAGGGAGGCTACGGTGGGGAAGTGGCAGGGCAAACCCAGGGCTGCTGGCGAAAGGGCGGGATAGACAAAGTGGCGGTGGCGCAGACAATACTCATCCCACTCTGAAAGCCGCACCCCAAACAGAAAAGCCAGGCGGCGGAGGAAGCCGATGGGCAGAGGCAGGCGGAAGTAGATCCGCTTTTTGAGATAGGCGCACACCTGTTCCACGCACTCGTCTAGGGAGAGGGGAGGATTGCCCAACACCCAATCGCCGCCACCGGGCGGATGGGCCACCCAGTAAGCCACCATCTCGGCCACATCGGCAGCGTGGATGAAGTGGAAGCTGGCATCCACCCGCAAAAAGCGGATGAGATCCAGCCAGCGGAGCACATCCTTGAGGCCGGCAGTGATGTGGGAGTAGGGGTGGTAGGGGCTACCGCCAAACAGCAGGGTGGGATAGAGCGTGAGCAGGCGATCCGGCCAGAAGCAGCTTTCCTGCCGCCGCAGTAGCATCTCGTACTTGCTGCGGATGTAGTCGGTTCCGGCCTGGCCAGCAATGGCCAAGGGCTCGAGATCCTGGTTCAAAAGGCTGGCTGTGGAAAAGTAGATCACCTGCTGACAGCGCTGGGGATCCAGCAGCTGAAAGAGCTCCAAGGTGTGGGTAACATTCACCGCCCAAGCCAGCGAGGGATCCCCCCAAGCCGCTGCCATGTGGATTAACCCATGCATCTGCCGCAGCAAAGCGGCGTGTTCTCTAATGTGCAGGAGATCGCCATGCACCAAGGTAATGGGAGCAGGCAGCCGCTCCAGGGGCAGCCGTAGGCGGCTGGGATTGCGGACAAGGACGTACAGGTGGTAAGCGGGCCGCTCCGGAAACTCGGGATCTCTTTGCTGGGCTAGGCGCTCCAACACATAGTGCCCTAAGCAGCCGCTAGCGCCAGTAAGAAACAGGTTTCGCAAGAGCTCTTCCCAACCAGACTCGGTGAAAAAAAGCTTCTGACTAGTGTACCGCTTTAGAGCCTGCCGGCTGAAGGCAAGCCGCCTGGCTTGGAAAACCCCAGCATTGATCTGGCTGCAAGGAGGTCAGCCAGCTTCCTAAACTCCGGCATGGCAATGGGAGAACTTTAGTCATTCATAGCATGGTAGGTAGCTACTGCAGACGGCGATACACGGTTTAAGTAGCGGAAGATCCAGTACTTAAAGAGCGTATCTAGAAAAACTGGAAAAGTGGCAATAAAGCCGTAGATGAAATTGCGGTTTTCGGGCAAACCCAGGTGCTCAGCTAGACTACTTAGCAAGACTTCCCAGCCATGGGGAGAGTGATAGCCAACAAACACATCGGTGAAGAGAATGATGATGAAAGCCTTGGCGCTATCGCTCAGGCCATAGATTAGGCGATCTAGAAAGGACTTAAGAACTTCAATTTCTTCACGCCCGACAAAGACTAGCCAGCCAAATACCGCCAGGGATAGCAAGTCGGCAAGGATGTTTTTTGGGCCTTCCAAGTTCTTACGGCTGTATTTTTGCAGCAGCTCCTCTGCTTTCAGGGAAAGTTGATCCTCCAACTCTGAGTCCAGCTCTTCTCGAGGTTGGTGACGTAAAGCCCGCTCAAACTCCATTTTTTCCTTGAAAAGCTCAAATTCCGCAACAGCTCTTTCTTGAAGCTCGTGGCTTAAAGCCACAAGGGTAGGCTCCTGAGGCTGCAGCCGATCCACCAACGGCCCAAACAGAAAGTGCTTCGAGAAAATCTGGACAAGTAGCGGCAAAATGGCCAGCAGCAACAAAAACCGAACTGCCACCAGTGTGCGCGTGCGTTGGCTGCGGTACTCCTGGAGCAACTCTTCTTCTGCCTGTGAACTTAACTCTCGGCGAATCTGCCTAGCTGTGCGTAAAAGGGAGCGAGGCAGGACGGCTGTTTTAGAAGCAACGGGGGCACTGCCATCCTCAAGAGGGGTCTTATCAGCCTTGATGGGTTGAGCAGCAGGCTCTGCCTGAGTTGACTCGTCTTGCTCTTGAGGCTGGAGCCGCGTGGCGCTGACCTTGAGTGGAGGGGCAGGGCGCTTGTAGCGGGAGATAACCTGATCGATAAACTCTAGCTTCTCGAAAATGGAGGGATCCCTCTCAGCCCCCTTGCCCTTGGTTGTGGAGGGGCTGCTCTTGGCACTAAGATCCTCGGCGTCGTTGACTTCTGCAGCAACGCGAGGGCCACTGCCATCTAGCTCGGGATCGGGCAGGCGGGAAAAGAGACTGCTGGCTCTAAATTCTGCTAGACTAAGGCTAATCTGCCGCAGGTGCTGGCGCAGTTGGATCTGAAAGTAGTGGCTGGTGTTTTGGCCGTGGCTTCCGTTGCTGCCGATGACTCCTCCCTGGAAGTAGCGGTTTTCAATGGCTTTGATGCGAAGGGCAGCTTGATAGGCCCGATCAAGGGAGCGGAGGGGAGTACTTGAGATCCACTGGCCGAGCCTGCTCAGTACGGATTTCCCCATAGGGCGGTTTTTCTCAGGCCTGATTTTTCAATGGCTAGCTATTGTAACAACTCCCAAGAGGCCAGGCAGGGAACTGCCCTGCAGGAGTTAGGGTTTAGGATCCCTTGAAGTGCTTGAGGGCAAAGCCACAGATCTGCAGCAGCCGCAAGCCGTCGCGCAGATGGTGGATATTGGAGCGGCCATAGGTTCTGGGGAAATAGCGCACTGGAATGTCAAGGATCTTGAGGGTGCGCTTGGCCGCCCCTAGCAACAGGTCGAAATCGCCAAAGGGATCAAAATTCCCCCATTCTTGCCGCAGCTTGGCAATTTGCCAGTAGTCCTCCCGCCAGAGGGCCTTGGTGCCGCAGAGGGTATCTTTGACGCGAATGCCAAGGATATAGGAAAGAAGAGCAGCAAAAAAGCGGTTGGCCCACTGGTTCAGGCGCGGCATCGCCTCCGGCTTTAGCGGATAAATGAGTCGGCAACCGTTGGCAAAATCACAGCGCCCGGAAGCCACCGCCCGGAAGAACTTGGGGAGGTCTTCCGCCTGGACAGTTAGGTCGGCGTCGAGAATGATCACCACGTCGCCCCTGGCTGCGGCAAACCCCTGGCGCACCGCATCTCCTTTGCCCTTGCCCTCTTGCCGGAGAGCCTGGATGGGACGGATCCCTTGGTATTCGGCCTGAACCCGCTGGATCTCAGCCCAAGTGTCGTCGCTGGAATGCCCCTCTACGAAAAGGATCTCGGTGCGGGATCCCATCTCAGGCAGCTGCTCCACGCAGCGGCGAATGTTGCCAGCTTCGTTGCGAGCTGGAATGATCACGGTGCAAGAGGGCTGTTTCTCAGGGGGGGGATCCCAGTTGGGATCCGGTTGGAGACGGGCAATCGTGTATTCCGTCAGGCAGAGGGCGTTGATCCCTGGCAAGGGGGCAATCACGCGGTTCACCAGAGTTGAAAGCAGGGGAATTCGCCGCGGCAACAACAACCGCTTGCCCTGCTGGATAACCTCATACCCCGCCAGATGGAGCAAATTGGCCACATCGGCTGCCGAGAGCCAGTTGGCTGCTGGTAGGGGCCTGCGCTGCTTCAGAAGGGTTGCCAAGTTCAAAAGCGGCTCCCAAAGGGGGTTGTGATGGGAAAGAATAAGGCGAGTGCGCGGGGTGCAGAAACAGCGCAACTGCTCAAGAACCTGCTGAATATCCCTCAGGTAGCTGAGAGTATTGACGAGCAAAATGGCGTCAAAAGGCTGGGCCAAGATCGGATCCCGCTTGTCCAACCTATGGAGATCTTGCAGGCGAAAGTGGAGGTGGGGAAATTGCTGCTGGGCCTGGGCAATGACCTCGGCATCTTGGTCGATCCCCACTCCAAAACTGGGCCGCAAAGCGTTGAGCAGAGCCCCTGTACCGCAGCCAATCTCCAGAATGCGCAGACCTGGAGGCAGAAAGAAGCGGAGCAGCCGCTCCAGATCCTCGTAGTAGTAACGGTTCTTCCGCTGCCAGTAGTGAAGAGGGCATCCAGAGGCTGGCAATAGACTTTGGGAAAGCTGATTTTTTGCGAAGTTCAAGGCCTAACCTTTGCCGCCGCTGCTCAAAGGTTTGCCCGCGGTCAAGCCCTTTGCCAAGGCTTTAGCGGCGACGCACCCTGTCTCTATAGCTAACAATCACGATGGCGCCAAAGAGGAGACCCAGCACTACAGCGCCGTACACCAGGCTCCAGAGGAAGCTAGCCAATGAGGGAGTCATAGAAAGGTTTCCTCCTCGGGCAAATAGCCGTTTCCAACTGCCTCTCAATTATACCCAATTATACCCAGCTTCGTGACCCTGGTTTGCCTCCGTCTCCTAGCGGGGAGACCCTACGGGCTAGCTTGGTATTCCAGGTGTACCTCCTCTAGCGTTTGGCTGGTGCCGGCAAGGGGGTTGTCCGGAGTTAAGAAGAGCAGACAGTGGCATTCTTTTCGCTCCCGCATGGGTACGCAGGGACAGTTCCAATAGCCAGCTTTCACCTCCGCCTCTTTGTCTTCGTAGAAGCGGCAAGGACAGAGCGGGGCGCCCAGTTGCTCTTTGTGCAGAGCTAGGCCCTCAATCACCGCTGTCGTAATTGTGGGGTCGGAGCAGAAAAAAGTGCCGGTACGTTTGGCGTAGGTTTCTGCAAAATGCCGCATCACCTCGAAGGTTTTCTGCGAGGCCTTGTTGTAACCACGACTTTGATTTTCCATACCGATTCCCAGGGGTGCAACCAGTAATCCGGGCTACCTCGCTCTTCGTTGTACAGCAGACTCCTGTTCAGCACGAACAAAAACGGCCTTGCTGTTACACAAGGCAACATTTTGAGACAACTTCAACACACTCCCCGGAAAGAGAAGGTCTGCTCTTCAGGGTACTACCAGCACTGGGCAAGGGGAGAGGTCGATGACCCGGTGGCTGACGGATTCGTTTTTCCGGCCTTCGGCTAGGCTGATGCCGCGGGATCCCATCACAATTAGGCTAATCTCTAGCTCGTCGGCCACGTCGCAGATGACGAAGGGAACTTTTCCCTCGCGATACTCGCTCTTGACGTTTTGGATCCCAATCTGCTGCAGGCCAGCCTCAGCGTGTTTGAGCAGGTTGTGGATAGTTTGGCGGGCTTGCTCCACCTGCTCTGGGTCTAGCTCTGTACTGTCTAGGACGGAGAGCAGATATACCTGACTCTTGTAACGCTGCGCTATGTCCGCCACCAGCGGCAGGGCATGGCTGGTTTCCCGCGAGTTGTCGATGGGAAAGAGCAGTCTTTCGAACATAGTCGCAGATTCCCCCTCCACCCCACCCGGACTACTCTGCCTATTCTACTTCCGCTTCTCTTGAAACAGGGGCAAGCCGTTAAAGTTTTCCGGAAGCAAAGGGATCTAGGGGCGAAAATCCACTAGTCTATTGGCAATTGGGCTTTGGCCAGAACTGTCTAGCCAATTGCTGAGGTGCAACTGTGGAAACGGCCATCGAGTGGATTACCGCCCATGAGATCCTCGACTCGCGGGGACAACCGACCTTAGAAGCTCTGGTGGGCCTGGCCAATGGAGCAACCGGCTTGGCCCAGGTGCCCAGTGGCGCTTCGACTGGCACTTTTGAGGCTCACGAGCTGCGGGATGGGGATCCCAGGCGCTACAGCGGCAAGGGCGTGTTGAGGGCGGTGGAAAACATTCTTGGCCCCATCCAGTCGGAGCTGCGGGGAGAAGATGCCCTCAACCAGGCCCGCATCGACCAGTTGATGATCGATCTGGATGGCACCCCCAACAAGTCGCAACTGGGAGCCAATGCCATCTTGGCGGTCTCTTTGGCCACGGCTAAGGCGGCTGCCAATGCGGTGGGCCTGCCTTTGTACAGGTACCTGGGCGGACCCTTTGCCAACCTGCTGCCAGTGCCGCTCATGAATGTGCTCAACGGCGGCGCCCACGCCGACAACAACCTCGATATTCAAGAGTTCATGCTCGTGCCCATTGGGGCACCCAGCTTTCGCGAGGCGCTGCGCTATGGGGCGGAGGTGTTTGCGGCGCTAAAGCAAGTGCTGCAACAGAAGGGGCTGTCCACGGGGGTAGGAGATGAGGGGGGATTTGCCCCCAACCTCGACTCCAACGCTGCCGCTTTGGATCTGTTGATAACCGCTATTGAACGAGCGGGCTACAAGCCAGGGGAAGAGGTCGCCTTGGCCCTGGATGTAGCGGCCAATGAACTGCTGGAGGATGGGCAGTACCACTTTGAGGGCAAAGCCCGCAGCGCCGAGCAGATGGTCAATTACTACGAGCAACTGCTAGCCAACTATCCCATCCTTTCCATTGAAGATGGTCTGGCCGAAGAAGATTGGGCTGGCTGGCAGGCCATGACTGCTCAACTGGGATCTCGCGTGCAACTGGTAGGGGACGACCTGTTTGTTACCAACCCAGCTCGGCTGCAGAAAGGCATCGACAGCGGTGTGGCCAACGCCATTTTGATCAAGCTCAACCAGATTGGCACGCTGACAGAAACGGTCTCGACCCTTCAACTGGCCGCTCAGGCGGGCTTTCGCACCATCATCAGCCACCGCTCCGGCGAGACGGAAGACACCACCATTGCCGACCTGGCGGTGGCCACCCGCGCCGGCCAGATCAAAACAGGATCCCTTTGTCGCAGCGAGCGCATTGCCAAGTACAACCAACTGCTGCGCATCGAAGACGAGCTGGGGGAAGCAGCAGTTTATGCCGGTCGGGTGGGCCTGGGCCCTCGGGCCCTGCCGGCGCGAAGTCGCTAGTCGGTCTGGATCCCCAGCACCTCCACCAAAAAGGCCCAGCGGTCGGCGGTCTCTTCGATAAGCTTGGTGGTGGGCTTGCCGGCTCCGTGGCCGGCTTTGGTGTCGATGCGAATGAGGATGGGCTGGGATCCCCCCTGGGCTGCTTGCAGGGCAGCGGCAAACTTAAAGCTGTGGGCCGGCACCACGCGGTCGTCGTGATCGGCGGTGGTAATTAGGGTGGCGGGATAGGCAGTGCCGGGCTTGAGGTTGTGCAGGGGGGAATAGGCGTAGAGGGCCTTGAACTCCTCTGGGTCCTCCGGGGATCCATACTCCGAGATCCAGGCCCAGCCGATGGTGAACTTGTGAAAGCGCAGCATGTCGAACACCCCCACGGCGGGCAGGGCTGCCGCAAAGAGATCCGGCCTTTGGGTCAGGCAAGCCCCTACCAAGAGGCCGCCGTTGCTGCCACCAGAGATGGCCAACTTGGAGGGGTTGGTGTAGCCATTGGCCACTAGCCACTCAGCCGCGGCGATGAAGTCGTCGAACACCTTTTGCTTGTTGAGCTTGGTGCCCGCCTGGTGCCAGGCTTCCCCGTATTCGCCGCCGCCGCGCAAATTGGGCTGGGCGTAAACCCCTCCCATCTCCAGCCAGGCCACCAGGCCCACCGAAAAGCTGGGAGTCAGGGAGATGCCAAAGCCGCCGTAGCCGTACAGCAGGGTCGGCTGATCCCCTGTCCGAGCCAGGCCACGGCGGTGGACGAGGAACATGGGGATGCGGGTGCCGTCTTTGCTAGGGTAGAACACCTGCTGCACCTCATAGGCTTGGGGATCGAAGTCCACCTGCGGCTGACGGAATAGGGTGCTCCTGCCAGTGGTGAAGTCGTAGCGGTAGATGGTGGGCGGGGTGGTGAAGCTGGTGAAGGTATAGAAGGTTTCGGTGTCATAGCGTTTGCCGCCAAAGCCGCTGGCGGATCCCAGCCCTGGCAAGGGAATTTCCCCCAGGTAGGTGCCGTCTAGAGCAAAGGTCTTGATCTGGGTGTAGGCGTCTTTGAGGTAGAAGGCAACAAATTGGTTGTTGATGAGGCTAACCCCTTGCAGGGTTTCCTCGGCTTCAGGGATCACCTCTTGCACCTGCCCTGGGTTGTCAAGATCAATGGCCACCAGTCGCCGCCGGGGGGCGTTGAGGTCGGTGAGCAGCCAAAAGCGGGAGCCGTCGTTGCCGACAAAGCTGTACTCGGCCTCGAACTCGCGGATAAGCTCCACCACTGGCGAGTTGGGATCCCGCAGGTCTTTGTAGAAGAGGAGGTTTTTGGGATCCGTGCCCCGCCAGACGGAGATGATGAGGTAGTTGCCATCTTCGGTAACCCCGCCGGCAAAGCCCCACTCTTTTTGGTCAGGGCGGTGGTAGACTAAGGGATCTTCCGACTGGGGAGTGCCCAGGCGGTGGTAGTAGAGCTTTTGGAAGTAGTTGGCGCTTTCGTATTCCCTGCCGGGGGGCGGCTCGTCGTAGCGGCTGTAGAAAAACCCCTGTCCGTCCGGCGTCCAGCTGGCCCCCGAGAACTTAATCCAGCGCAAGTGATCCGGCAGGTCTTCTCCCGTTTCAATATCGCGCACCTTCCACTCTTGCCAGTCGGAGCCGGAGCGGGAGAGGCCATAGGCCAGATAGCGCCCATCGCGGCTGATGGCAATGCCCGAAAGGGCCACGGTGCCATCTTCGGAAAGGGTGTTGGGATCTAGCAAAACCCGGGCCTCGGCCTCCAGGCTCTCTTGGGTATAGAGAACGCTCTGGTTTTGCAGGCCGTCGTTTTTGAAGTAGAAGTAGCGGCCCCCTTCTTTGAAAGGCTGGCTGTATTTTTCGTAGTTCCAGAGCTGGGTTAGGCGCTCCAGGAGCCGCTGCCGCGCCGGGATCCGCTGCAAGTAGTCAAAGGTGAGCCGGTTTTGCGCCTCGACCCAGGCCCGCGTTTGCTCAGAGTCCAGATCCTCCAGCCAGCGATAGGGATCCGGCACTGCTTGCCCATGGTAGACGTCGACAACGGTGGGATCCGGATGGCTAGGAGGGTAGTTGAACATAGAGACGGAGAGCAAGAGGCCAATTCCACTATGGCAGAAGCCTAAAACTGCCGGGGGGCAAGCCTCGCTATAGTAGAAGCCGAGTTGCGCAGACAGGTTTCGTGCTTCCGCGTTCCCCGGTTGGACGAATTGGCGCCTATCCCTTGGGCGAGGGCCGCTATCGCTTCTCGGTTTGGGCGCCTTTGGTTGAACGAGTCGAGCTAAAGCTGACTAGCCCCGTCCGACGGCTCATCCCTCTGACCCAAGATGAGCAGGGCTACTGGCAGGGGGAGGTGGAGGGGATCCCGCCTGGACCGGTGGACTACCTCTACCGCCTGCACACCGCAGTGGGGGTGGTGGAGCGGCCAGATCCCGCTTCCCGCTGCCAGCCCTACGGCGTCCATGGCCCCTCGCGGGTGGTGGATCCCCACTTTGACTGGCAGGATCAGGGGTGGAAGGGGATCCCTCTCTCCCAGTGGATCCTCTACGAGCTGCACGTGGGCACCTTTACCCCGGAGGGCACCTTTGCCGCCATCATTCCTCGCCTGCCGCAACTTGTGGAGCTGGGGGTCAACGTATTGGAGCTGATGCCGGTAGCCCAGTTTCCAGGGGAGCGCAACTGGGGCTATGACGGCGTCTATCCCTATGCCGTGCAGACTAGCTATGGGGGAGCAGCGGGCCTGAAAGCGTTGGTGAACGCCTGCCATCAGCAGGGCCTGGCTGTCGTCTTGGATGTGGTCTACAACCACCTGGGTCCGGAGGGGAACTACTTGGGGGATTTCGGCCCCTACTTTGCCGACAAGTACCGTACGCCGTGGGGGAAGGCCATGAACTTCGACGGCCCCTATTCGGACGGGGTGCGGGAGTTTTTTCTGCAAAACGCCGAGTACTGGCTGGAGGAGTTTCACCTGGATGGCCTGCGGCTGGACGCGGTGCATGCCATCTACGACTTCAGCGCCTACCCTTTTTTGCAGGAATTGGCGGAGCGGGTGGATGCCCTAGAAGCGCGCACGGGCTGGCCCAGGGTGCTTGTAGCTGAAAGCGACCTCAACGACGTCCGCCTCATCACCCCCCGCAAGCAAGGGGGCTACGGGCTAGACGCCCAGTGGTGCGACGACTTTCATCACTCGGTTCACACCCTGCTTACTGGGGAAAAGACAGGCTACTACCAAGACTTCGGCCAATTGGAGCACCTGGCCAAGGCCTACCGGGAGAGCTACGTCTACTCCGGCCAGTACTCCCGCTACCGACTCCGCCGCCACGGCAATTCCGCCGTCAGCAGGCCGGGATCCCAGTTTGTCATCTGCATTCAAAACCACGACCAGGTGGGCAACCGCATGTTGGGGGAGCGCCTCAGCCAGCTCACCTCCTTTGCGGGCCTGAAGTTGGCCGCCGCTGCCCTGCTGCTAGCTCCTATGTTGCCGCTGCTGTTTATGGGGGAAGAGTATGGGGAGGTGGCCCCCTTTCTCTACTTCATCAGCCACGGGGATCCCAACCTGGTGAAAGCAGTGCGCCAGGGACGCTGCCGCGAGTTCAGCGCCTTTGCCTGGCGGGGCGAGCCCCCGGATCCCCAGGCAGAGGAGACCTTCTTGCGCTCCAAGCTGAACTGGGAGTTGAAGGAGGCCGGTCACCACCAGGTTCTCTGGAAGTGGTACCAGACCCTGATCCGGCTGCGCAAAACCCAACCGGCCCTCCAGCACCTAGAGCGGGAGGGGGTGGAAGTGGAGCTGTTTTCCGGCTCTGGCCTGGCCCTGCACCGCCGCCAGGGATCCCAGTCTTTGCTTGCCCTTTTCAATTTCAGCCCCGATCAGCCAGTCACCTATACCCAATGGCCCAGCGGCACCTGGGAGAAGCTTTTGGATAGCCACGAGGCCCAGTGGTTGGGAAAGGGATCCCAACTGCCGGCAGAAAGCCAAGGGGATCCGGTTGAGGTACTGGGCTATGGGGTGGGCCTCTATGGTGCTTTGCACCGCTAACGCAGATGGCTGCGGCCAGAAGGGAAATCTCGACCGCTCCAGACCTGGCAAACGGAAACGGTCTAGCCGATCTTCGCGCCGCGGAAATAGAGGGAGTCAGGCAAGGGCCTGCGGGCGAGGCTGGGATTTCGGGAAGGTTCGCTCACTGGTTGGCCGCGATAGGTCAGCTTGGGCTTGGCAGGGTTACCCGTAGGAGCAGCCTCTGGTTGGGACTGCACGGGTACGCCCGGCGACAGTTGAGCCCACACTTCCGCGTGATTCTCAAACTGCACCACAATGCTAAGAAATCCCCTTTCAATGTCGGCGCGACAGGCAGATATCGCGTCTTGGGCGCATTTGCACACTTGCCGACGGGCGT
The DNA here is from genome assembly GCF_047461515.1 of Synechococcus sp. W70.1. NCBI lineage: Bacteria > Bacillati > Cyanobacteriota > Cyanophyceae > Synechococcales > Synechococcaceae > Synechococcus > Synechococcus sp. W70.1. The sequence continues at coordinate 110,094 of NZ_JANSHH010000033.1, read as the reverse complement.
AGAAGTGATTCTGAAACCTGATCACCTCCACCAAACCCTGAGGAGTCGAAGCCCAGAAGCCACTCTCTGCATCGCTGTAGTCGAGAATAACCATGGCTAACTCCTACACTGACGAGTGGATGGATAAAGAATTCCCAACTCTTCCACTATGGATATCAAACGTCGTGAAACGTAATGGTGATGTCGTGAAACGTAATGGTGATCTTGATTACATTGACAATGTTTCGATATCACTATGGGAATAACTTGTAATCTTGACCGCAGCCGTAGCGCCAAGCCTCGCGGCGCCGCTTCCAGAAGTAGTCTTGGGGGTCGGTTTCCAGCTCCGGGCGATCCGTTAGCCTTTGCAGCAGCTCGTAGAGGCCAAGGGCGCCAAAGTGGCCCGCCCATGCCACCAGCTCCGGCAACCCCAACCGAGGCAAAAGTCTGGCTACCAAGCTGGGATCCCGACGCGTCACCCCCCACAGGGCCTGGGCCAAGCCGCCAAGCTGCACCACATCCTGCAAAAAGGGCTGCACCACCTGGGGTCCGGCGGCAACCATGGCTTCAAATACCCTGCTCAACAGGCGGTTAATGCTATGGGGATCCCAGTTTTCCTCTCCCAAAGGAGGGATCATTGCTTTTTGAAACAGCCAGGTTACCGCCAAATTGGGCTGGTAGGGCTGCAGCAGGGCCAGGGCCGCCCGATCCAACTGCCGCTGGGCTAGAGCCTCGTGGATTCCCTGTTGCAGACGATCCAGATGGCGCAACATTGCCCCAAAGCCGCCAAAGCTCAAAGGCGACTGGCTGCCGCTACTGTCTCCTACTGCCAGAAGGCGATCCCAGGGCAGTTGCAGCGGGCTGCGCCGGTAGGCGGGGAAAACGCCACACAGCTTGCGCACCCAGCGGATTTGCTCCAGCTCAACCCCCTGGTAGGCAGGGAGCAGCCGGCAGTAGTCCTGCCAGAGCCTCTCTAGACTCGGTCGGCGGGGATCCCGGTCGCAGTAGGTAAACAGATAGGTGGTGCGCCCATCGCGGGCGGGGAAGGCCTCCCAGAAGGGCTGGTAGCCGTTCTGGGCTGGGGTAAAGCTGTAGAACAGATCCCCCGTGGGTTGCTCCGGCAGACCCTGGGCACAGGATCCCACCACCAGACAGACGCTGTCCGGCGGCTGCCCTTGGCGAGCCTGGGCCACGATGGGGGAGCGGTGCCCCATGGCATCCACCAGGAGCTGGGCGCTGAGCTGGCCGGTGGTGGTCTGGATGCGGATCCCGTCGGGGTGGATGGTGGCGCCAAGAAAGCCAGTTTGCTCCTGCAACTGCCCTCCCCAGTCTAGGAAGTGCTGCTTGAGGAACTCCAGCAAGCTGACCGGATCCACGCCCACATTGAGCACCCCTTCCACCCACCAGGTGGGGCCCTCCCCAAAGCCAATGCGCCCTCGGGGGTAGTGGGTCACCTGCACCGCCTCCCATTCGGTTGGGGTGAGCAGCTCCAGCTCCAACAGCACTTGTAGCTCTCGCCGGGAGGTGTTCCACTCCTGCTCCCGCCCCCGCAGGATGCCGCGCTCGATTAGGATCACCCGCCAGCCCCGCTTGGCTAAGGCCGCTCCCAAGAGAAGCCCCAGGGTGCCGCCGGCAATCACCACATCGGCATCCGGGCTGCCCAGGCTCTCAGAACAGCAGTGAACCACCGCCGGAGGCAGCACCGTTGGTTTCTGCCGCAGGGATCCCCACCAGCCCTCCAAGGCAGGCAGAGTTTCAGGTGGGGAGACGAGTTCAGCCATGGCGGGAAGGACTAGGCTAGACCAAGCCGCGGCTGCGGAGGCGACGGTAGATCAAAACCAGCGTATCCGCCTCGCCCACGTTGCCCGGAAACAGCACTACCGGCAAGTTGGGAAAGCGGGGATGGTCTGCTGGCGTGAGCACCATGGAGATCCCTGGGTAGATCTGCCCTAGCAGCCGCACCGCTGGCAGGTTGAGGCCAACGCTGAGGATGTTGTTGGAGGTAATGCCGCCCTTGCTGATGAGATAGCCGATCCCTTCCGGCAGCCCCTGCACAATGGCCATCAACAGGCGGGAAACTCTCTGCCCAAAGGCCAGCCGTGCCTCCGGGTTGGCGCCGTCAAACCCCACTTCTTCCCGGCTGGTGTAGACCACCGGCGTCAGGCCCTGCCCGTAGGCGCGGTGGACTTGCTCCAGGATTGCCGGCAGCAGCTCGGCTTCCTTCCCCGGCTCCAAGAGCCGCCTTACCTCCACCTCGATGCCCTGGATCCCTGGCTCCTGGAGCAGGCGGGCCAACTGCTGGCTGGTCTTTTGGACATGGGATCCCACGATCACCACCCCTGGCCGGTCAGAGCGGACAAACTGCCCCATCTCTTCTGGCGGAACCGGCTGCGGCGGCAACTGGGCCAAAGCCGTCAAGAGGCTGGCGGCGCTGCGAAACAAAAAGCGCTTCCCCTGCTCTATGGCCGCCCAGACATCCTGGGCAAAACGATCCAGATCTGCCTGCGTTTCTCCATCCACCACACAGCAGACATTCCCCCCTAGACCTAAAAGCTGCTCCAGACAGCCAGCGCGAATCTGCTCCAGGGTCAATCGCACCACCTGCTCGGCCCGGATCCGCCCCTGGGTCTTTTCCTGCACATACTCGGGCAAATAGCTGTGGTGGTAGCCAAACACCGCATCGCGGGCAAACTCCGTCTCATGGACTGGCACCCAGCGGCCCTCCACCCGTAGATAATGGACACTGTTGCGGGTGATGCGTCCTCCTTCAAAAAAGGCCGGCACCAGAAAGTGGGCATCAAAAGGCCCCAGCTCCGCCGCCATCACATCCGTCTCCAAGGGATAGTGCCCGCGCAGCGTCGAGTCGGAGCGGCTGATGAAAAGGGCCCGCTCCCACCCCAGCTCTCCCATGGCCTGCTTCAGGGCCCGGCAGACCGACCGCGTCACCTCGGCAGCCTCCGCCGCTGGCAGGGATCGCGTGTTGGTGAGGATAAAGCGAATTGGCGAGCTATCCTGTAACCCCAACTTGAGCGTTTCCAGATCCCAGCGGGTCAGCAGCAGGCAGCTATGGACAGTCTGGGATCCGGTAGGGTCATCGTCCAAAACGACAATGGGGAGACGGCTCATCCCTGTCCTCCAGCGCGGAGAGTGGGAGCCAGTTTTCCACTGCTCAAGAAAAGTTTGCCATGATCAAGATCTACAAATGAAATTTACAGGCTCTGGAAGCTGCAAACGACAGCAGCTATTCCCAGGGAGAAAGCCATGGGGCAAGCTGAGCTGCAACTTCAGATCAAGCGGATTCAGCAGGATGTGCTGCGCATGGGGGCGCTGGCGGAAAAATCGCTGGTCTTGGCTCAGCAAGCCCTCTTTGAACAGAACTTAGCTGCCGCCGAACAGGCCATCGACCAAGACAAGCAAATCGACCGCTTCTATCGTCAAATCGAGAAAGACTGTATTGACCTCATCGCCTTGCGCTCGCCAGTGGCGCGGGATCTGCGCTGGATCAGCACCCTGATGCAGCTGGTTCGGGATCTGGAGCGAATTGGCGACTACGCCAAAGACTTGGCTGAGGTGGCTTTGCGCCTGGCTCTCTACCCCCCGCCGCCCCAGCTGGGGCGCATTCGCGTGATGATGCGGCGCTGCCAGAAAATGCTCAGCCATAGTCTTGCGGCCCTGACGGAATTGGATGCCGAGCTGGGCCGACAACTCAAGCGGGAGGACGACGCCGTTGATGAAGATTACACCAACCTTTACAATACGTTGGCGCAGCAGTCTGACGTCAAGGGATCCATCGAGCCTATCCTATTGATGTTGCTGGCTATTCGCTACCTGGAGCGGCTAGCTGACCACAGCGCCAACATTGGCCAGCGGGTGGCGTTCATCGTCACGGGCCACCGCGACTAGCTTCAAGGCGTTGAGTTTGCAGGTTTTGCTCCTCTCTGCTTCCCTGCAATGGACTTCTCTCGGATTTTTCATCATTTTCTCTCCCAACCTGCCGAGCAATGGAGCGATAGAGAGACGCTGCTAGCCCTTGTGCCAACTTCTGATCCCGAAGCAGTGGCAATGCTGGACATTGCCCTCGATGGACTAGTGCGGGCGGGGTTTCTTGAACGAGCGGGGGATCCGCCTCGCTACCGGCGTAAGCCGGATGAATCCTTGGTCGTGGGGCGGTTGCGCTGCTCCAACAAGGGCTTTTGCTTTGCCGTTCGGGATGAGCCGGGAGCAGAGGATGTGTACATCCACGGCAGCAACCTCAATGGCGCTTGGAATGGCGACCAAGTGATAGCCCGGATTACCAAAGAAGGCAATCGCCGCCGCAGCCCCGAGGGAGAGGTGGTGGCTGTAGTGGAGCGGGCCAACCCTACGCTGGTGGGCCGTCTCAAGCAGACGGAGGAAGGCTTTCGGGTAGTGCCCTTGGACGACCGGCTGCTGTTCGAGCTCGTCCTGAGCGAGCCGGATCCCTCCTCCCCAGCGCCTGTTTCTGAGCTGGCTGAAGGTCGGCTGGCCTATGTGGAGGTGAAGCGCTACCCCCTTGGCAACCTGCCGCCGGTGGGCAGCATCCGCAAGATTTTGGGCCATGGTCCCGAGGCTTCTATCGACGTGGATCTGGTCTGCTGTAAGTACGACCTGCCCCAGGAGTTTCCCCCGGCGGTGTTGGAAGCGGCAGCAGCCTTGCCCAAAAAGCTAAGCCGCCCTGACCAGAAGGGCCGTCTGGATCTACGGGATTGGTTTTGCATCACCCTAGAACCGCTGGACTTGCAGCACCCCCACGGCCTCGAGCCCAATGTGGCCGTCTCCCTGCAGCGGCAAGAAGAGGGCCACTGGCTGCTAGGGGTGCACATTGCCGACGTGGCCCACTGGCTGGATCCGGATCACCCGCTGGAGCAGGAGGCGCAGCGGCGCACCGCCACGGTTTACCTGGATAGCGTGGTGCTGCCCCTTTTCCCGCCGGAAGTGCATAGCCGCCTGGCTCTCTTGCCGCAGCAGGAGCGCCTGGCCTATTCGCTGCTAATCACCATTGACGCCGAGGGGGTGGTGCGGAACTTTGAGATCCACCCCAGCCTGGTGCGGTCACGGGCCCACCTCTCCTACGGCCAGGTGCAGGCGCTTTTGGCCACTGCTGCGGATCTTGGCCCCGAGGAGGAGGTGCCAGAATTGATGGCCCTGCTGCAAAACCTGCTCCGTCTTAGCCAAATCCTACGGGTCAAGCGCCACCAAGCTGGTGGGTTCGACCTGCCGCTTTTGGACTTGCTCACCCCCTACTCTGCCGACGAGAGCGGCTACGGGCCCCTCCTGATTAGCGATCGCTTTGGCGCCCACGCCCTGATGACCGAAATTCTTCTGCTGGCCAACCAAGTTCTGGGCCACCACCTGCGCCGGCTGGGGATCCCCTCTTTGGCCCGGGTGCAGAAGCCCCCCACCGCTGAGGCCCTGCAGAACTTCCTGCGCCTGGCCAACGCCATGAAGCTGGATCTGAACTTGCAGGAGCCGGAGACGGTAACGCTGGCCGATTGGCAGCGGATCTGTGCCCGCATCACTGCCCCCGATGTGTTGGCCGCAGGGACTAGCCCAGCCTTGGTGGCCCAGCTGTTGGCTACTCTGCCCCCCGTCGAGTATTGCCTGCAGCCTCTGCAGGATGGACATTTTGGCCTGGGTCTCAAAGAGCCCTATGCCTCTTTTACTGCCCCTTTGCGCCGCTATGCCGATCTGCTCAACTTGCGGGCTCTGGGTCTGGCTCTAAGCAAAGGGCGCAATCGGCGTAGCCCTCGCTCCAAAACCGTGGTGGATCTGCACAGCCCCAGCGGCTACGACCAACTTGATTGGCAGGTGCTGCCGCCAAAAGTGCAGGAGGAGTGGCAGGCCTTTCTCCAAGCGCAACTGCCCAAAATCCAGGCGGGGTATCAGCTCCACCAACAGGCAGAGCGGGAGCTGATGGGCTTGAAGCGGTGCGAGTTTATGCAAAAACACCTCGGGGAGACGTTCCCCGGCCTGATCGTCAGCGTCCAGAGCTACGGCTTTTTCGTGCTAGTAGATCCCATTTTGGCAGAAGGGCTGGTGCGGGTGAGCACCTTGAAAAACGATTGGTACGAATACCGCAAACAAGCCCTGGTGGGGCGAAAAACCCGGCGCCAGTTCCGCCTTGGGGACCGGGTGGAGGTGCAGGTCAAGAACGTGGATTACTACCGCCAACAGATTGACCTGGCGGTGATTGGCGAGGGACGGCCCTGCGAAGAGGAGGAATGAGGCGGGGATCCCTCCCCCGAGGGACGGTTGTTACGAACTCCAACTTTGGCCCAATGGGCGATATCTGGATTGAGAGAACAACTTGCGAACTCCTATGCAGCCCACCAATCCCAACCAATTTACCGAGAAAGCCTGGAGCGCCCTGGTTCAATCCCAGGATGTAGCCCGACGCCACCAACAGCAGCAGTTGGAAACCGAGCACCTGCTTATCTCGCTTTTGGACCAAGAGGGCGGCCTTACCCCAATAATTCTGCAGCGGGCTGGCATTGAGCCAAGGCGGGTGCGGGATCGCGTCGAGGCTTTCATCAACCAGCAGCCAAAATTGGCGCGGGTGGATCAGCTCTACCTGGGCCGCGGCCTGGAGACCACCCTGGATCGGGCCGAGGAGTTTCGCAAAGAGTATGGCGATGATTTCATCTCGGTGGAGCACCTGCTCCTAGGAGCCCTAGACGACGAGCGGGTGGGCAAGCGGGTTCTAGCACCCCTGGGTCTGACGGTCGAGCGCCTTAAACCCGTCATTCAGCAAGTGCGAGGCAAGCAGCGGGTTACCGACAAAAACCCGGAGGCCCGCTACGAAGCCCTGGAGCGCTATGGCCGCGACCTTACCAAGGCTGCTCGCGAAGGGAAGCTGGATCCGGTCATTGGGCGGGACGAGGAGATCCGTCGGGTCATTCAGGTGCTCTCCCGCCGCACCAAAAACAACCCCGTGCTCATCGGCGAGCCGGGCGTGGGCAAAACCGCCATTGTCGAGGGCCTGGCCCAGCGCATCAACCGGGGAGATGTGCCGGAGTCGTTGAAAAACCGGCGGGTCATTGCCTTGGACATGGGATCCCTGATTGCTGGGGCCAAGTACCGCGGCGAATTTGAAGATCGCCTCAAGGCCGTGCTGAAGGAGGTTACCGAATCGGAGGGCCAGATCATCCTCTTCATTGACGAGCTGCACACGGTGGTAGGGGCAGGGGCCGCCGAGGGAGCCATGGATGCTGGCAACCTGCTCAAGCCCATGCTGGCCCGCGGTGAATTGCGCTGCATTGGCGCCACCACCCTGGATGAGTACCGCAAGTACATTGAAAAAGACGCTGCCCTGGAGCGCCGCTTCCAGCCGGTGTATGTGGATCAGCCCTCCGTGGAAGACACCATCTCCATCCTGCGCGGCCTCAAGGAGCGCTACGAGCTGCACCACGGAGTAAAAATCAGCGATTCGGCCCTGGTGGCAGCGGCGGTTCTCTCCAACCGCTACATTTCCGAGCGCTTTTTGCCTGACAAGGCCATTGACCTAGTGGATGAGGCAGCGGCTAAGCTCAAGATGGAGATTACCTCCAAGCCCGTCGAGCTAGACGAGATTGACCGGCGCATCATGCAACTGCAGATGGAGGAGCTTTCCCTCAAGAAAGAAGATGACCCCGCCTCCAAGGAGCGCCTGGGCAAAATTGAGCAGGAGCTAGCCAACTTGATGGAGCGGCAGCGGGAGCTGAGCGCCCGTTGGCAAATGGAAAAAGAGGCCATCGAGCGCCTGCAAAACCTCAAGGCCGAACGGGACGCTGTCAAGCTGCAGATTGAGCAAGCCGAGCAGAAGTACGACCTCAATCGGGCTGCCGAGCTCAAATACGGCAAGCTGATGGAGCTGGAGCGCCAAATCCAAGAACAGGAGGCCTACCTGGCCAAGCTGCAGGCCAACGGCGAGCCCTTGCTGCGGGAACAGGTGACGCCCGAAGACATTGCCGAGATTGTTTCCCGCTGGACCGGGATCCCGGTCACTAGCCTAATGGAGTCGGAAAAGCAAAAGCTGCTGCGCCTAGAAGCCCATTTGCACCAGCGGGTGGTGGGCCAAGACGAGGCGGTAGCGGCAGTAGCGGCAGCCATCCGGCGGGCCCGGGCCGGCCTCAAGGATCCCAATCGGCCCATTGGCTCGTTCCTGTTCATGGGCCCCACTGGCGTCGGCAAAACCGAGCTGGCCCGCGCCTTGGCGGAGTTCCTCTTCGACAGCTCCGAGGCAATGGTGCGCCTCGACATGTCGGAGTATATGGAGAAACACTCGGTCTCCCGCCTCATCGGTGCTCCGCCGGGCTATGTGGGCTACGAAGAAGGCGGGCAGCTTTCCGAAGCGGTGCGGCGCCGCCCCTACTCGGTGGTGCTCTTTGACGAGGTGGAAAAAGCCCATCCCGATGTTTTCAACATCCTGCTGCAGGTACTTGACGATGGCCGCATCACCGACTCCCAGGGCAGGACGGTGGACTTCAAAAACACCATCATCATCATGACCAGTAACATCGGTAGCGAGCTCATCCTAGAAATCGGGGGCGACGAAAGCCGCTACGAGGAGATGAAAAGCCAGGTGCTGACTCTGTTGCGGCAGCACTTCCGGCCGGAGTTCCTCAACCGCGTGGACGAGATCATCATCTTCCACGCCCTCACCCGAGAGCAAATCCGCCAGATCGTCAGTCTGCAGATGCGGCGGGTGGAGCAGTTGCTGGCGGATCAGCAAATCGAGCTCCTGCTTACCGAAGAGGCTAAGGACTACCTGGCCGAGCTGGGCTACGACCCCATGTTTGGGGCCCGCCCGCTGAAGCGGGTGATTCAGCGGGAGATCGAAAACCCCATCGCCACCAAGCTGCTGGAAAACGAGTTCCTGCCCGGCGACCGCATTCTGGTAGATGTGGCCAACGAGCGGCTGGTCTTCCGCAAGATTGGCTCTCAGCCCCGCCAGGAGCCGCCCGCTGCCGTAGCCGTCAGCTAGGCCTGTTACAAGCTGATCACTTGGTCAGGTGGGTTGTCTTTCAAGGCCGCGTAGAGGTCGGGGAAGCAGCCCACCTGCACGCCTTTAACCACGTTTTTGGGAACGCAGTAGCCCGGCTCCTTGCGTCCACGTCCCTGGGCGTCGCACCACTTGGGTTCCCCTTCCGCCAGGTTGCGCTCCAGGGCGCACATATCGCACATCATCAGCAAAATGTTTTGCGCTTCGGCAATCTTGGCTAGGCCCTCGCCGATGGGATCCCCCTGCCGCAAGACAAAGCAGTTGTCGTCGAAAAAGAACATGCCCACCACTTCTGCGCCGTGGACTCCCGCCTCAAGCTGCGGCAGGATCATCTGGCCTAGCTTGTAGGTGCCGCCGCGGGGGGTAATGAATACGTAAGCAACTTTCACGGCTAATTTGCTCCAATCGTCACCAGTTATGATTATCACTGATTATCACTTAGGCAAGCCACTTGCGCCCACGGCGATGCAGAGAGGGCCGGTTCAAGCCCCTCACTCTAGCTTTTTTCTAGAGCTCTGCCTCCCAAAGCCTTACTGGCACCAGTTCCAGACCGACCAAGAGGTCGTGGAAGCCGTCTTGCCGCTTTCCCAAACCCGCTCACCCTCCGCTCGGGGAGCTGCCCATCGTCCACTCAAATCGCTTACGACCCTCGACTGGCGCAAGCAAGATTGTTCCCTCCCTCTACGTGCTCGCTAAGCCAAGGTGCTCGACAAGCCAAACTGGGCACGAGGGTTCCTGCGGATTTTAGCCAAACCAGAGGGATGTAAGGCTGAGCTAAGGGAAAGCTAGCAAGGGTGTCAATCTTGACTTAGACAAGCCAACAATCGCTATCTGCCCCTAGGGAGGTTACCGGGCCGCTGCAGGGCATAGGCCTAGCTCTTCTTGTAGTAATCAGGACCTTTGTTGACAAAGTCCAGGGTGTAGGCAGCTCGGTAGTTGATAGTTGGCTCAAAGACGCCTGCTACAGTCATGGTCTCAAAGAAGCTTTGCCAACGTTCGTGGGTCATGGCGCCAATGCCCTTTTCCAGGGCGTCGCCAGACAAAATGATGCCGTACTCTTTCAACTTCTCAAAGCTGTAGGCCAACTGCTCATCGGTCATCTCTGGGTTATCCCGCTTGATGAGGCGATAGGCGGGGCGGGGATCCTCGAGAAAGCTGTACCAGCCCTTGATGGAGGCATCGACAAATCGCTGCACCAAGTCAGGCTTGGTTTCCACCAATTGGCGCCGCGTCTCGATGGTCGTAGCATAGGGGTTGTAGCCGTAGTCGGCCAGGAGAAAAACGACTGGCTTAAACCCTCCTTGTTTTTCGATGGCAAAAGGCTCAGAGGTGAGGTACCCCTGCTGGGCAGAGCTGGGATCGGCCAAGAAGGGGCCAGGGTTGAAGTTGTAGGGGCGGGTTTGGTCGTCAGTAAAGCCGTACTTGGCTTTCAGGAAGGGCCAGTAGGTGGTAAAGGCCCCCTTGGACACGAAAATGGGTCGGCCCTTGAGCTCCTCCAGGCGCTTGGTGCCGGGATGGGCCAGGAGAACCTGCGGGTCTTTTTGGAAAATAGCCGCCACGCAGATGAGCGGGATCCCTTCCCGCACAGCGTTGATGACTCCCGCGCTTCCCCCCATGGCAAAGTCAGCAGCTCCACCGGCCAAAATCTGGGTGATGTTGACCTGGGGGCTGCCCATCTTGATGGTGACGTCTAGCCCGTACTCGCGGTAAATGCCTGTGGCCACCGCCTGATAGAAGCCGCCATGCTCCGCTTGGGCATACCAGTTGGTAGCATAGGAAACTCGGTCGAGCTTGGATCTCTGCGCCACGATGAGGGTGGGGGAAGTTCGCCGCTGCGCTTGAGCACCTGCTGCGGCCAGCAAACTGCCTCCTAGCGCGGCAGCTCCTGCTTTGAGCAACTGACGACGGCTGAAAGTGCCACTATTGGACTTAGGGGATCCAGCCGAGGCCATAAGCAACCAACTTCTGCAAAAGATGATGCAAGCATTCTACATCCCAGAGGAGACCCTGTGCGCCTGGCTACAGGAAGATCTTGGCCACGGCGATCTCACCAGTGAGCTGACCCTGCCCCCCGGCGTGGAGGGCGAGGCGGTGATCCTAGCCAAGGAGCCAGGGATCCTAGCGGGTTTGGAGATTGCCAAGCGGGTTTTCCGGCTAGTGGATCCCCAGGTGCAGTTCGCCCCCAAGGTAGAGGAAGGGGCCTCTGTGGCTGCTGGCCAGGAGGTAGTCCAGCTCAAGGGATCCCTGCGGGGCATTCTGGCAGCAGAAAGGCTGGCGCTGAACCTTCTCCAAAGGCTTTCCGGCATTGCCACCCTCACCCGCACCTACGTAGAGGCGCTGCGGGGAACCTCAGCCCAGCTTTTGGACACCCGCAAGACCACCCCTGGCTTGCGCGCCCTGGAGAAATACGCCGTTCGAGTCGGGGGCGGCAAAAACCACCGCTTTGGCCTCTTCGACGGCATCTTGATCAAGGAAAACCACATCCGCGGCGCAGGCGGCATCTCGGCAGCCATCCAGCGGGCCAAAGCAGGGGCCCCCCACCACCTCAAGGTCGAGGTTGAGGTACGCAACCTCCAAGAGCTGGAGGAGGCTTTGGCAGCAGGCGCTGATCTAATTCTTCTCGATAACTTCCCCTTGGAGCAGATCCGGGTTGCCGTTCAACGGGTAGGGGGGAAAGTTCCCCTAGAAGCTAGCGGCAACATGAACCTAGAGCGCGCCCGGCAAGCGGCTGAGGCAGGCGTGGATTACATCAGTGTGGGGGCCCTGACTCACTCGGCCAAAGCCTTGGATCTCTCTTTGCTAGTAGTGCGGCCCTGAGGTCTGCCCTGGCGGGGGCTGCTTCTGATGCTAGGCTAGATGAATAGCCCAAGCCCAGCTGCTGGGAACGCCTTGTCTCGGATTTTTTGGCAGGCAGCCTGGCAAAGGCAGGATCTGTACTCGATGGCCGGCCTAGATAGGATGACAGAAGCAACCCTCGTGCAGGAAATAGCTCGGCTCAAGCGAGAAAGGCAGGCGGTTATCCTAGCCCACTCCTACCAACTCCCCGAGGTGCAAGAGGTGGCGGACTTTGTGGGAGACTCGCTGGGCCTGGCCCGTGAGGCGCAGAAAACGAACGCCCAGGTCATCGTCTTTGCGGGCGTCCACTTCATGGCCGAAACGGCAGCCATCCTCAACCCGGAAAAGACGGTGCTGCTGCCGGATCTGGAGGCTGGCTGCTCCCTAGCCGACAGCATCCGCCCGGAGGATGTGCAGCGCTGGAAAGAGGCCAACCCAGAGGGCCTGGTGGTTGCCTACGTCAACACCGCTGCCGAGATCAAGGCCCTAGCCGATGTCTGCGTAACCAGCGCCAACGCCGTTCAAGTGGTGGCTAGCCTGCCGCCGGATCGCCCCATCTTTTTTGTGCCGGATATGTTCCTGGGGGCCTATGTAGCCCAGGCAACGGGGAGGGAGCTGGATCTATTCCCCGGCGAGTGCCACGTCCATGTCGGCATCCGGGAGGAGCACCTCAAGGCGATGGCAGAGAGGCACCCAGAGGCGGAGTTCCTCATCCACCCCGAGTGCAGTTGTGGCTCCAGTTGTCTATTTCTCAAGCCGGACGCCAAGCTCCTTTCTACCGAGGGGATGGTGCGTTATGCCAAAACTTCGGCCAGCCGCGAGTTTGTGGTCGCCACCGAGGTGGGCATTCTCCACCGGCTGCAAAAAGAGGCCCCCAACAAGAGGTTTATCCCTGTCAAAGCAGACGCCGTCTGCGAGTACATGAAAAAAATTACTCTGGAAAAGATCTATCGCTCCCTGCTGGAGATGCGCCACGTGATCCAGGTGCCAGAGGCGGTGGCCGAAAAAGCCCGCAAGTCCCTCCTGGCCATGCTGTCGGTGCCGGCGGGAGCCTAGAAGGGGGGCGCCCCGGTCGAGGGGCGGTTTTGTCCAGTGGTGTCCACGGCTTTCCCGGCGGAAACAGACCTCCTGATCCTGGGAGCAGGGGTGGCAGGGGTCTATGCAGCCCTGTGGGCGGAAGCGGAGGGGGCTAGAGCCCTGGTGGTGAGCAAGGATCCCCTCCCCTCGGGATCCACTCCTTGGGCGCAGGGGGGGGTGGCTTTTCCGCTGGATGCGGCGGATGTGGAGGCCCACCTCCAGGACACCCTGCAGGCAGGCCGGGGCCTGGTGGAGACCGAAGTGGCCCGCTCCATTCTGGAGGAAGCGCCCTTTCACCTAGAGAAGCTTTTGTCCTGGGGGCTCCCCTTCCACCCTGAGCCAGTGCGGGAAGGGGGCCATTCGCGGGCGCGGGTACGCCATCTGGGAGGGGATCGGAGTGGGCTATGGCTTCTCAGAGGCCTGCTGGCTCGCCTGAGCAAGCCGCCTTTGGAGGGCTACACAGCCCTCAGCCTTTTGATGGCAGGGGAGAGAGTGGGAGGAGCCCTGCTCCTCGGGCCGGAGGGCTTTCTTCAGGTAAGGGCGGGGGCGGTTCTCCTGGCTACAGGCGGGTTTGGCAGCCTCTTCCCCCTCTCCACAGCTCCGCCGGGAGCTACTGGCGATGGCATGGCCCTGGCCTGGCGAGCAGGGGCCATTCTCAGGGATCTCGAGTTTGTGCAGTTTCACCCCACCGTTTTGCCCAACGGAGCCCTGGTCAGTGAAGCCGCCCGAGGGGCAGGGGCCGTGCTGCTCAACGCCTGGAGGGAGCGCTTTATGCCTCGCTATGCGGAGCTGGGGGATCTAGCGCCGCGGGATGTGGTGGCCCAGGCAGTGTTCTGGGAGCAGCAGCGGACGGGGGGAGTTTACCTGGACCTCCAAGCTGTGCCCCATCTGGAAGAGCGCTTTCCTACCGTTGTTGCCTCTGCCCGCGCTTTGGGGCTGGATCCCAAAAGAGAGCCCCTGCCGGTTGCTCCCGCTGCCCACTACGTCATGGGCGGCGTGCGAACGGATGCCTTTGGCTGCACGGGCCTGCCAGGCCTCTACGCGGCGGGGGAAGTGGCTTCTACAGGCCTGCACGGGGCAAACCGTTTGGCTTCCAACAGCCTCTTGGAGGGGCTGGTCATGGGCAAGCGGGCTGCCCTAGCTGCCCTGCGGGACCTCCAGGATCCACCGCGGCAGGTGCAGGCTCTACCGCTGCTGACGGCGCCGCCCTCTCTGCTTCCCAAGCTCAGGCAGCAGGTGGGAGAAGCGCTAGGCGTGGTGCGGGAGGGAGAGCAGTTGCGGACTTTTCTGGCTTTTGCAGAGGCCCTACCCCTGGAGGAGAAGCCCTGGGCCAGCCGGGAAGAGGTCGAGGCCGGGAGTTTGCTGCTGCTTGCCCGCCTGGTGGCGCAAGGGGCTCTGTTGCGAGAGGAAAGCCGCGGAGCCCACTTCCGCAAGGATTTCCCCCAAGAAGGAGAGCCTTTCCATACCGAAGTGTGGGGCTTTACGGTTAAGCAGACGCCCCTGGGTCTAGGTGGGGCTTCCCTCTAGGCGCTCCAGGTGTGGTGGAAAACCCCCGGCCTGTCGATGCGTTCAAAGGTATGGGCGCCGAAGAAGTCCCGCTGGGCCTGGGTGAGGTTTTGGGGCAGCTCGGCAGTGCGGTAGCTGTCGTAGTAGGCCAGGGAGGCGCTGATGGCCGGGATCGGGATCCCCAAAGCTGCCGCGGTGGCCACCACCCGCCGCCAGGCTCCCTGCCGTTCCTGGATGGCCTGCTTGAACTCCTCATCCAGAAGCAGGTTGACCAGCTCCGGATCCCGCTGGTAGGCTGCCTGGATTTTGCCCAGGAGGCGGGCGCGGATGATGCAGCCCCCCTTCCAGATGCGAGGGATCTCGCTAAAGGTGTAGATGTAGCCGTGGGCAACGGTGGCTTGCCGGAGCAGCGCCATCCCCTGGGCATAGGAGCAGATCTTGGAACAATAGAGAGCGGCGCGCAGATCCTGAAGGAAGCGGCCGGGATCCCCTTCAAAGGTGGTTCCTGGCCCTTGCAACTGCTTGGAGGCGGCCACCCGCTCTTCCTTCATCGACGAGAGAATGCGGGCCTGCACTGCCGCCTCGATGGTGGGCACTGGCACCCCCAAATCCAGGGCGTCCTTGACCGTCCACAGGCCCGTGCCCTTCTGGCCTGCCTTGTCCAAAATGAGATCCACCAGCGGCCTGCCCGTCTCCGCATCCAGCGTCCCCAAGATCTTGGCGGTAATCTCAATCAGAAACGACTCCAGCTCCGTCTCGTTCCAGGCTTGGAAGATCTCCTGCATCTGGGGTGCCGAAAGCTTTAGCCCCCTGCGCATGAGGTCGTAGACCTCGGCAATGAGTTGCATGTCGCCGTATTCGATGCCGTTGTGCACCATCTTCACGTAGTGCCCGCCCCCTTTGGGCCCCAGGTAGGTGACACAGGGGCCGTCCGGCCCTTGGGCGGCAATTTTGGTGAGGATGGGCTCCAGTAAGTGGTAGGCTTCCAGACTGCCGCCAGGCATGAGGCTAGGGCCGTTGAGGGCGCCTTCTTCCCCGCCGCTCACCCCCATGCCGACAAAGTGGATCCCAGTAGGCTCCAGGGCCGCAGCGCGCCGGTCGGTGTCGCTGTAGAGAGAGTTGCCGCCATCGATGAGGATGTCGCCCGGCTCCAGCAGCGGCTTGAGCTCGTCGATGAGGGCATCCACCGCTGGGCCTGCCTTGACCATGATCAAGATTCTGCGGGGCCGATCCATTTGTTGCACCAACTCCGGCAGGCTGTAGGCGGGGGTAATCTGTTTGCCCTGGGCTCGCCCTTGGATGAACTGCTCGGTTTTGGAGCGGGTGCGGTTGTAGACAACAACTGGAAAGCCGTTGCGTTCGACGTTGAGGGCCAGGTTTTCCCCCATCACCGCCAGGCCGATCACCGCAAAGCTGGGCTTGCTCATGGCTGAGGTACGATCAATGCCTCACCCAATCTAAAGGTCAATCCGGCTGGCGAGGGTCAGGGATCCTGTTTTCTTCACCTTTGCCAGCTTTCAAGGACAGCCGAGACTTGCGCGAGTGGAAACTCCGGTTACGGGATGGGATCCCTCTGCCCGCTGGCACAACTGCCGCAGGGCTGCCCGATCCACATAGGCCTCGCTGAAGTCGGCGCCGGCAATCTGAGCCCCTTCCCAAACGGCCCGCGCGGCGATCGCTCCCCTGAGGTTGGCTCCTCGGAGGTCGGCACCCGCTAGGTTGGCCAGATCCAGCAGGCTGTTGCTCAGATCCGCCCCAGCCAGGTTGGCCCCCGCCAGATTGGCCTTGGTGAAGACCACGCCGGTGAGGTTAGCCCCGTGCAGGTCGGCACCCTGCAGGTTGGCGCTGACAAAGCTGCTGCCTCGCCAATCCTGACGCGACAGATCCTGCCCTCGCAGATCGGCGTTGTTGAAGTTGAGGCGAGTCTGGCCGTTCGCCGCCGATCCCCACAGACCCCACAGCAGCAGCGTCGCCGCCAGCAGGATCCCCAGGGGGATCCGCAGCTGGGATCCCCTCTTGGCTTTTGCTGCCTCAGGACGCTTCAAAGCGCTCAACTTCTTCCGCGAGTTCTTATCATGCTGGTATGAAAGTAGCTTACTTTGACTGCGCAGCGGGCATTGCCGGCGACATGTGCCTGGGGGCGCTGCTGGATTGCGGGGTGCCCCTGGAGTATCTCAACCAGCAGCTCCAGGCCTTGGGCATCGGGGGGGAATACAACCTGCAGGTGAGTCGCGTGCAGCGCTGTGGGCAGCCTGCCCTGCAGGCGGTGGTGGAGGTGCTGGACGGATCCCTGCCCCCTCGCTCCTGGTTGGAGATCCAGGCTTTGATTGCCAGATCCCGCTTGGCTCCTGCGGTCAAGGCCCGCAGCCTCAAGGTTTTCGAGAAGCTGGCCCAGGCAGAGGCAAAAGTTCATCAGGTTCCCCTGGAAAAAGTGCATTTCCACGAGGTGGGGGCTGTCGATGCCCTGGTGGATATCGTCGGCACCTGTGTTGGTCTCGATTGGCTGCAGGTGGAGCAGGTGATCTCTTCTCCCCACCCCATTGGCGGCGGCTGGGTCAGCACCGAACACGGCCAGCTAGCGGTGCCCGTTCCGGCGGTGATTGAGCTGTGGGAAATGGGGCATGTGCCAGTGTTCAGCAACGGCGTGGAAGCCGAGCTGGTTACCCCCACCGGGGCAGCCTTGGCAGTGGCGCTGGCAGAAGAGTTTGGGCCTTGTCCACCGCTGCGGCTGGAAAAAGTGGGGCGGGGGGCTGGCAGCCGTGAGCTGCCCATTCCCAACATCTTTCGCCTTTGGATTGGTCAATCGCAGGGGCATGAGCCGACCGAGATTGTCTCGGTCTTACAAACCCAGATTGACGATCTCAACCCTCAAGTCATTGCCTACACCTGTGAGCAGTTGCTGGCCCTCGGTGCCTGGGACGTGTTTACCCAGCCCATCACCATGAAGCAGGGACGACCAGGGGTATTACTGACGGTCATCTGCCCGCCGGATCGCGTGCTGGAGTGCCAGGATCTCCTCTTCCGGGAAACCACCACCCTGGGCATTCGCCACTCCCTGCAGCAGCGCACCGTCCTGGAGCGGCGGATCGAGCGGGTGGAAACTCCCTACGGCCTGGTGGACGTCAAGGTGGCCTGCCACCACGGCCGCATCGTCAACGCCCAGCCGGAGTTTCGCGACTGTGTGGCCCGCGCCCAAGAGTTCCGCGTGCCGGTGCAGACGGTGTGGCTAGCGGCTCACGCGGCATGGCAAAAGCGGCTGCAAGGGGATCCTGCCTAGCCAGTCGGACTTGCCAGCTAGAGAAGTTGCTCCTGCTGAACAGAGATGGGGATCCCTGGCCTGCTAGCCTGGAAGATGTTGTAAGGCTCCCACGCTCTTGCCGACGGCTGCCAACATGGACTCCCAAACCTATCAGTTTAACTTCGACCGCAAACTTTGGGACCGCTTTATCACCGTAGCTCAGCCATATTTTTACCCGAGGGTGCGCTATGGAGGCTGGATTTTCTTTGGCCTGCTAGCAGCATCCATGGTGTTTGTGGTTGGCCTCATGTTCTTTGTCGAGATTGGGGTAACCCTGGTTGGAAAGGCCCTTTTTCCAGAGTTCTTCCGAACCCTAGCAGCAGGCTTGGTCGAGCAAACAGAGAGAAACCTAGCCTCGCCAGTGCTATGGGTGGCAGCAGCCAGCTTGGCCCTAAGCAGCCTGGCGTTTGGGGTGGTATGGAGGCAGATCCATCGGCGCTGGTTGCAATGGGTGCTCCTTACCTTTTTGCTGTTTCTGTCCCTAACAGTAAACCGGCTCAATGTAATGATTAGCTTTATCTTTCGTTTTATCGACACTGCCCTGCAGCAAAAGGAAGAGAGCACCTTCTGGCAGTTTTTGATCATCTACGGGGTGTTGATTATCTCAGCCATTCCCATCTTGGTGATCTACCGCTATACGCGGCTAAAGCTGGGCCTGTTTTGGCGGGAATGGCTAACCGACTACTTCCTGGATCGCTACTTTGACCGGCGGGCCTACTACGAGCTGGATTCCAACGCTGCCAACACCGAAATCGATAACCCTGACCAGCGCATTTCAGAAGACGTTCGCTCCTTTACTGGCACCACCCTTTCTTTTTTGTTGGATATTCTCGACTCAATCCTCACTCTCTACGCCTTCACCGGCATTCTCTACAGCATTTCCCGCGTGCTGGCGATAGGATTGGTTATCTACGCTACCATTGGCACTGGCATTGCCGTTTTGGCTGGTCGCAGGCTGATTAAAATTAACTTCGATCAACTGCGCTACGAGGCCGACTTTCGCTACAGCCTAGTACACGTGCGAGACAACGCCGAGTCCATTGCCTTTTACCAGGGCGAAAACCTAGAGCTAAGACAGATCCTGAATCGCTTCGCTGCTGCCTTGCGCAACTTTAATTTGTTGATCATTTGGCAAGCAATTATCGATATCTTTCAGTATGCCTATAACTACTTTACCCGCATCGTTCCCTATGTGATTGTGGCTCCCCTTTACTTCAGCGGCGTGCGGGATTTTGGCACCATCACCCAGGCCACCATTGCCTTTAGCCAGGTGCTGAGCGCCCTTTCGATTGTGGCCAACCAGATCCAGAGCATTTCCAGCTTTGCCGCCGGGATCAACCGCCTGGGATCCTTTTACGAAGCTTTGGAGGATCCGGCCCTGCGCCAGCTGCGCCCTCGAGAAAGCGCCATCCAAACCCGCATTGCCCCCCACCTGGCGCTGCAGCATGTTACTTTGCTTACGCCCAATTCGGAACGAACCTTGGTTCGGGATCTGTCCCTAAGTTTGGAGGCAGGCCAACGGCTATTGATTGTGGGGGTCAGCGGCAGCGGCAAGAGCTCCCTGCTGCGAGCCATTGCTGGCCTGTGGAGCAACGGCCAGGGATCCATCGCCCGTCCCGACACCGGCGAGATGCTCTTCCTGCCCCAGAAGCCCTACATGCTCCTGGGATCCCTGCGGGATCAACTCCTCTATCCAGGCCGTCGCCGGGATCTGACCGACGAGGAGCTCCTGCAGATCTTGGCCCAAGTTAACCTCGCTGACTTGCCGGAGCGGGTGGGCGGCTTCGACGTGGAGAAAGATTGGGCCAGCACTCTCTCTTTGGGCGAACAGCAGCGCCTGGCCTTTGCCCGCATCTTAATTACACGGCCCCGCTACGCCATTTTGGACGAGGCCACCAGCGCCCTGGATGTGGCCAACGAAAAACTGCTCTACCTGCAACTGCAACGCCTCAACACCACCTACGTCAGTGTCGGCCACCGCCCCACCCTCCTGGCCTACCACGACCTTGTCTTGGAGCTGCAGGGCAACTCTACGTGGAAGCTCTGGTCGGCGGCAGACTACAGCGCCCGCTTGGGGCTGGCCGGCTAGAGCTTTGAGGCCGGCTGTAAGCGCTACAGCAGGCTGTGGAGAAGCCAAACTGGACGTTGCTGGCAAGAGGTGATACCCTGTTTCACAGGTATTCCGACCGGATTACTGGGGAATTAGATGACCTCCTCTGCCACTTCCGAAGCCAAGCGCTCCAAAGTAGAGCACATCAAGGCTGAAAGCAACTTTCTGCGGGATCCCTTGCAGCAGGAGTTGGCCCAAGACACCACCCACTTCAGCGAAGCGGCGGTGCAGGTGCTCAAGTTCCACGGTGTCTACCAGCAGGACGACCGGGATCTGCGGCAGCAGCGGAAGCAGGAGGGACTGGAGCGGGCCTACCAGATGATGCTGCGCACCCGCATCCCGGGGGGGCATGTGCCGCCACAGCTCTATTTGACCCTAGATCGGCTGGCCGATGAGTACGGCAACGGCACCTTGCGCGCCACCACCCGACAAACCTTGCAATTACACGGGATCCTGAAGAAAAATCTCAAGACCACAGTGGCCAGCATTATTCGGCAGATGGGATCCACCCTGGCTGCCTGTGGAGATGTCAACCGCAACATCACGGCGCCAGCTGCCCCCTACAAGAACCGGCCTGCCTACCGCTATGCCCAGGAGTATGCGCGCAAACTGGCAGATCTCCTAGCGCCGAAGACCTCTGCCTACTATGAGATCTGGGTAGATGGGGAGCCAGTTCCCATCCCGCCGGTGGATCCGGAAGTCCGGGAAGCCGAGCAGTTTGTCGGCAATGGGGTAAGGCTGGAAGGGCCGGAGCCTCTGTATGGCCCAGTCTACTTGCCCCGCAAGTTCAAGACCGCCATCACCGTGGCTGGAGAGAACACGGTCGATATCTACGCCCAGGATCTGGGCCTAATTGTGCTCACCGACCGCAAGGGCAACCTCAAGGGCTTTAACATCGTGGTGGGCGGAGGGATGGGGCGCACCCATGGCAAGGAAGAGACGGAGCCCCTTTTGGCCCAGAAACTCTGCTTTGCCCTGCCGGAGACGGTGTATCGGGTTTGCCAGGCGGTCTTGGCCGTGCAGCGGGATCACGGCAACCGCTACGACCGCAAGCAGGCGCGGCTGAAGTATCTTGTGCGCGACTGGGGGATCCGCAAGTTTCGCCGTGTGGTCGAGCAGTACCTGGGGGAGAAGCTATTGCCCTTCCGGCGCATGCCTAAGTTTGTCCCCAACAGCGACGACTACCTGGGCTGGCACGAGCAGGGGGATGGCCGTTGGTTTTTGGGCATCTCTATTGAAAATGGCCGCATCCAAGATACGCCGGAGCGGCAGCTCAAAACAGCCCTGCGCAAGATTGTGGAGGAATTTGCTCTCCACCTGCGGCTTACCTCCACGCAGGACGTGATCCTCATCGACATCGAGGAGCACCAGCGGGAGGCCATTAACCAGACCCTCAAGTCTCATGGAGTCCCCTCCAAGGAGGAGATCCCAGAGCTGGTGAGGCTGTCCATGGCCTGTCCGGCGCTCCCCACCTGTGGCCTAGCCATCACCGAGTCGGAGCGGGCTCTGCCCAGCTTGATTCGCCAGTTGGATCAGGTGGTGCAGGAGCTGGGGCTACAGGACTCGCCCTTTTTGGTGCGCATGACCGGCTGCCCCAACGGCTGTGCCCGCCCTTACTTGGCGGAGCTGGGATTGGTGGGATCGGCCCCCGATGGCTACTACCAAATCTGGCTGGGGGCCAGCCCGCGAGGGGATCGCTTGGCCCAGCCGTTTCAGGATCGGGTGCATGTTAGCCAAATTGTGCCCCTGATGCGGATTCTCCTGCAGATCTACAAGCAGGAGCGCCAGCCCCAAGAGCGCTTTGGCGACTACTGCCACCGGGTGGGGATCCCCTACCTGCAGGCCCAGGTGCAGCAGCTCCAGCAGGTTCAAAGTTAAGGGAGCTGCCCTTCATGGAGGTCAAAACGAGTTCCTAAGTCTAACCGAGAGGCTGCTGGGCTTCCAGAGGAGCGAATGATAGAGTACAGAGAGATTCTGTGCGAGCTCCTTCATGCCTCAGTCCAAACCTGACAAATCGCCCCTCCGCAAATTCCTAGAAGCCCTAGTGGCGGTGGTCGGCCTAGCGATATTCTTGGGCTTCTCCTTTGGTCCTATCCTCCAGGCACTGGGGCCTTCAGACTCGCAGGACACCGCTAGCTTGGTTACCGAACAACTGCGGGCCCAGGCGGATGGCTATCGCGCCGTGCTGGAACGGGAGCCGGACAACCCCATTGCCCTGCGGGGACTGGTCGACACGCAACTACAGCTCAACGAGCCGCAAGGGGCAATCGAGCCGCTGAAGAAGCTAGTGGAACTGGAGCCGGAAAATCGGCAACTGCGAGCCTTTTTGGCTCAAATTCAGCGGGATACGGGAGATTTTGAAGGAGCATTGGAGCAGCTCCAAATCCTCTACGACAAGGATCCCAAAGACGGCCAAGTGCTGCAGCAGTTAGTGGAGGTACAGCTAGCCCTGGGCCGCACCTCTGAGGCTATTGCTCTGCTGGAGAAGCATCTGGAAGCAGCGCCCGCAGATCGCGAGGCCCGCTTGCGCTTGGCTTTCGCTTATGCCCGCAACGACCAAACGGAAAAAGCCACAGCCCTCTACGACGAGTTAATTGCGGAGGATCCCAGTGACTATGCCCCAATCCTAGGCAAGGCGATGGCCCTTAGCTCCGCCACTGACGAAAACCTACGGGCAAAAGCCCCTGAGCTATTTGAGCAAGCAGCCCGCCTGGCCCCGCCCAAGGTGCGGGAGGAAATCCGGCAACAGGCCAAGCTCTATGCCCAAAGAAACCAGCCTTAGGCTGTAGAGAGTCAGGGGACTGCTGCCTGAGGATGTAGGTAGCAGAACTTGCAACTAGCCGTCCCCCTTATAGGCGTCGGAGAGATTCTTGAGAGCCACTTCCACCGACGGATAAGTCTCGAAGAGAGAGTCCAGACGGGTAACCTTGAGAACCAGCTTGGCTCGTTCTCCTAGGCCGCAGAGCTTGAGATGACAGTCGGCGACGGCGCAGGCGCGTCTTGCCCACACCAAAGCCGAAACCCCCCTGCTGTCGATCCGCGTGACCTGGCTCAGATCCAGCAAGAGGTGCTTGGGTTTCTTGGCGAGAATTTGACTCAGCTCTTTCTGCACCAAAGCACGCTCCAGCTGTCCTGCAGGAAGCTTGACGAGGGCGACAAGGGATCCCCCGGGGCTAAGCTGAGTGGAAACGTCCACAAGGGGCTTAGAAAGAAAAAGCCGAGGGCAAGGGTCACATTGATCCTGAACCAAAGCCACCGGCTTGGGCCTTGCTGGGCAACTTGGAGGTAGGAAGGTAGCTCTAATGGATACGCACGCGATCCCGATGGAGGATGCAGCTGCCTTGGGTTTGTTGGCCCTACAGCTGCCGATGGCGGCGGTGTTGCTGGCCCGGCTGCTGCCCTCTCTGTGGCGTCCTTCTCCTCTTCCTCCTGGTCAACCGGGGATCCCTTTTCCGCCGGGCTTGGTCAGCGTCTTGCTGCCTACCCTCAACGAAGCCGAGCGCCTGGATCCCTGTCTGGAAGGGCTGCACCAACAGGGATCGGTCGTGCGCGAGGTACTGGTGGTGGATAGCTGCTCCCAGGATGGCACCCGCGAAAAAGTGCTGCAGATGGCCAAGCGGGATCCCCGCTTTCGCCTCTTGACCGACGATCCCCTGCCCAGCGGCTGGGTGGGTCGTCCCTGGGCGTTGCACTACGGATTTCTCCATGCGGATCCCGCTTCTGAGTGGATCTTGGGCATTGATGCCGATACCCGCCCCCAGCCGGGCTTGGTGGAGCGCTTGCTGGAAACTGCCCAGGCCAAAGGGCTGGATCTCCTCACCCTGGCGCCGCAGTTTATCCTGCAGCACTGGGGGGAAGGCTGGCTCCAACCAGCTCTTTTGGCAACCCTAATTTACCGCTATGGAGCGCCAGGGGACACTGCTACTACCCTGCCAGAGCGGACGATGGCCAATGGGCAGTGCATGTTGGTGCGCCGCTCGGTGCTAGAAGCCATGAACGGCTACACGCTGGCGCGGGCCTCCTTCTGCGACGATGTCACCCTGGTGCGGCAGATAGCGGCAGCCGGCTTTAAGGTAGCTTTCTGCAACGGTCGGCACCTGCTCAAGGTGCGCATGTACACTTCTTTGGCCGAAACTTGGCGGGAGTGGGGCCGATCCCTGGACTTGAAAGATGCCACTCCTGCAGCTCAACTGTGGGGGGACATCGCCCTACTTGTGCTTACCCAGGGGATCCCAGTCTTGGCGGTTGGGGGGCTGGGGATCAAAGCTGGGCTGGGGTTCCCCTTTTCCCTAACGGAGCAGGTGCTGCTGGGTCTTAACCTGGGCCTAGTTGCCTTGCGACTGGGAGTCCTTGTGGGCATTCGCGGCTCCTACCAAGATCCCCCCTGGACGTTTTGGGCTTCGCCGCTGGCGGATCCCTTGGCCGTCCTGCGAGTGATCCTGTCGGCCCTTAGCCGCCCTCGCTCTTGGCGCGGGCGCACCTACTCGTCATCAGCCGAGCGTAGGAGGAGTGGGGGTTAATCTAAGTGTTCGCCACCCTCGGTTTCGGGGATAGCTGGGAGATCCTGTAGCTGCAGCAAATCTCTCCTTCAGGCAGCAGCCGCTTGGGGGACACGTAGCTGGCGTAGGCTTCACGTTACCCCGCCTGTCAATCCCTACGGCTAAGGTATGCTGGTGGGCAGGGAGCCGATTTCCCGCCTCTTCTGGAGAGAATATGCCCGAGCCGGAATCCTCCTCTGCCCACATTCTGGTGATCGAAGATGAGGCCAAGTTGCCCCGTTTCCTGGAAACTGGGCTGGCCCATGAAGGGTACCGAGTCAGCGTGGTCGGCGATGGCACGGCGGGGCTGGCGGCAGCCCGCACCCAAAACCCCGACCTGGTGCTCTTGGACTGGATGTTGCCCGAGATCTCGGGGTTGGAAGTTTGTCGCCAGTTGCGCTTGACGGGCAACCGCGTGCCGGTGGTGCTAATGACGGCTAGCGATGAGGTGGCAGCTCGGGCGGCAGCACTGGAGGCTGGGGCGGATGATTATGTCGTGAAACCCTTTAGCCTTCAGGAGCTACTGGCGCGGATACGGATCTATTTGCAGCACCCCAAGGGATCCCCTAATGGCCAGTTGGTGTTCATGGATCTAACGCTGGATCCCGTGACACGGGAGGTGAGGCGGGGAGAGCGCCAGGTGGAGCTGACCGCTAAAGAATACGAGCTGTTGCGCTACCTCATGGAACATCCCCGCCAGGTGCTCACCCGCCAGCAGATTCTGGAGCATGTGTGGGGACATAACTTTGCAGGCGACTCTAACATCATTGAGGTTTACATTCGCTACTTGCGTCTTAAGATCGAAGCTCTAGGAGAGAAGCGCCTCATCCAGACGGTGCGCGGGGTAGGCTACGTGTTGCGAGACTAAGAGCGCAACCAGAAAATTCGTCCTACTGGCGCGGCGTGGAAGCTAACTGCTGGAACTAAGTTGGGGGATTGGGGGTGCAGAGCGTGCTGGGGATGAATCTACGGGGTACTGAGCTGCTAGGCCTTACTTTTAGCTCGCCCGGAGAATTTGTCTTCCGCTTTCCCCCCAGCACTCCCCTGGTGGGCGGGCTAGGTTTGCGCTGGTACGGCCTGCTGATGGGCATTGCCGTGTTGGTTGGCCTAATCCTGACCAAAGCCCTAGCGGAGGCCCGTCACCTTGAGAAAGAGCCGGGCAAGGCCAGCGAGCGGGTCGAGGCCCTGGCCCTGTGGCTAGTGGTGTCGGGGTTTCTGGGCGCCCGACTTTACTACGTCCTCACCCATTGGTCAGAGTTCCGAGACAACCCCCTCTTGGCCTTTGCCATCTGGCGGGGAGGCATCATCATCCACGGTGGGATCTTGGCAGGGGCGCTTGCCCTTTACCTCTATTGCCGCGCCACCGGGATCAACGGGTGGAAGTACGCCGATGTGATTACCCCCGGCTTGATCTTAGGCCAAGCCATTGGGCGCTGGGGCAATTTTTTCAACTCCGAGGCCTACGGTGCCCCCATTCCTCCTGACAGCAGTTGGCCTTTGCGGATATATATCCCTCCCGAGGCCCGCGAGCCGGAACACAGCCAGTTTGAGTTTTTTCACCCCATCTTCTTTTACGAAAGCCTCCTTAACCTGGTTCTGTTTGCCCTCTTGATGGGGATGTTCTGGCGCTTTCCCAAGCTTAAGGATGGCACTTGGGTCTGGACCTATGTCGTCGGCTACAGCCTGATTCGCATCCCCTATGAAATCTTACGCGTGTCGGCGGTGGCCTATCTGCCGGGAACTTCCGTTAAGGCTGCCTATGTGGCCAGCGCCGTAGGCCTAGTGCTCGGGATCGGCATGCTAATCTACATGTACCGGCTGCGCTTTGATCCCGACCTGGAACAATTAGCCGCTTGGCTAGCCGAACAAGCGGGGCTGGAGCTGGAAACAGCCGCAGACCTTGTGCAGCGGGCCTGGGCCATCCAGCAACAACATCGCCGTGCCGACTTGCTGGATCGCGTCACCCTAGCCATGCCCCATTTTTCCAGCGCGGTTGCTCCCCACCTCTCTTTGGGCCAGCGGGAGCTATTGATGCGGCAACTGCTCTGCCGTCTGGAAGGTCGGGACTCAGGCCAGTAAACTCCCCCTCAGCTCTTCAGAGTTTGCAGCCACGCTTCCAGGGCGCGGATGGGGGCGGGATCCCGGTAGACCCGTTCCTGGCGGGCTTTTACCTGCCGGCCCACTTTCTCACGCCAGCGGTCGTCCAAGCCCAGCCGCACGGCAATCTGAACGTACTCATCCAGGCTAGAAGCAATGGTTTCGTGGAGCTCCATTTGCTGCAGGATGGCGTAGGTATGGCGGCCCCGCATCAGGGATCCCGGCAAGGTAACAATGGGCAGGCCGTGGGGCAAGGCTTCCAGGGTGGTGTTGCCGCCAGACCAGCCGATGCTGTCTAGGTAAACATCCCCCAGGGCGTTGTAGGCGGCATATTCGGCGGGCGAGAGCCCTGGCAGCAGCAGCACGTAGTCTTCGGCGGCCAGGCCGTAGGCGCGGAAGGCTCGCTGCAGCCGTTGCCAAAAGCGCTGGCGGATCCCTTGGGAAAGGCGGCCCTGGAGGAATAGGAATTGACACCGCCCCACCTCCCGGGCAATGCGGGGGAACACCTCGTCGTATTGGGGCAGGTATTTGAACAAGGATTGGGCACAAAGGTAGAGCACCCTGTCGGGATCCACCCCCCAGGCCTGCCAGTCCACAGAGGCAGGTGCAACCTCCGAGGGGATGTAGTAGGTGCCGAGGCCAGGCAGGAGCAGGAGCTGCTCAGTGTAGTGGCTGGCCCCGTCCGGCGGTTCCATCAGCTCGCTGCTGATGAAGACATCCATTGTTGGTAGACCGGAAGTTTGGGGATGGCCCCAGGCCATGGCCTGTACCGGCGCCAAACGCAGGGCAGCCAGTTGAGCGCAGACCGGGTCGATGCCCACTTCTGGGTAGAGGAGCACGTCCAGTTGGGCCTCTCGAATGACTGCCTGCCACTCCATTAAGCTGCGGGATCCGGCCACAAACTGCTCAAAGCGAGAGGGCAGGGAGCGCGTGATCTCGTCTTGGATGGCCGAGGTGTGGAAGCCGTAGAGGGCCACTTGGGAGCGATCCAAAGCTTCTACCCAGCCGCGAGTTAGGATCTTCCAAACCGAGTGATCCCGGAACAGGCCGGAGACGATGCCTACCCGAAGCCGCCCAGGACGTCGCTGCCGGGGAAGGGAAGGCTGGGGGTAGCGAGCCGCCATGACCTCCCCCACTAGGGATCCGTACAGTTGCTGCAGCTCGCGGTCGTTCTGGCCCTGGTAGGGCAGAAAGAAAGGCTGGACAGAGCCGACGCCGGCAGCCGCTTGCTCCAGGGTTTCTGGATCCCGCGGCAGTTGCTCCCAGCGGGCCTTGACCTCTTCTAGGGCCTGGCGGTAGCGCTGGCGAGCGCTTGCTATCTGTTCCGGGGCGTCGTAGAGTAGGGGCAACTGGCTGACACACCAGCCCAGGGCGGCGGCCAAGTCGGCTGGATCCGCTTGCCAGAGTTGGTAGAACAGCTTGGCCGCTTCCTCCTCTTGCCCGCAATCGCGCAACAAGATGGCCAGGATATGGGCAGCATCGGTAAAGCCCGGCTGCAACTCCAGAGCCTGCAGCAGCGGCACCAGCGCCGCCTCCCACTCCCCCTGCTGCCGTAGCACCAGGCCTAGCTGGTACAGGACCTCTGGATCCGGCCCCCCCTGCTCCAACGCCTGCTGGAGGTAAGCTTTTGCCTCCTCCAGGTAACCTACCTGCTTGAGGGCAATTGCCAGATTGTAGTGGGCGTCGGGAAACCACGGCTGCTGCGCCAAGGCCTGCTGCATCAGGGCAATGGCTTCCTCCAGGACTCCCTGCTGCTGTCGGCAGACCCCCAAAAGGTGCAGCGCTTCCGGGTGGGCGGGCCGGGCCTGCAACACCTGTTGGTAGAGGGAGATGGCCTCTTCCAGTTGCCCCCGCTGGTGATGGTGGACAGCCTGAACCCGCAGGGCCTGCAGGTGCTTTTCTTGGTCCTCTCGGCTGGGGCCCAAGCCTTTTCCTGGCAGCGACATTTAGCCGTTGGGGAGGTTGAGGAAGCCCGCCAAGGCGGGGGCAATTGGCAGCAGGGTCATCACCATCAAAAAGAGGGCTAGCAGCGCCAAGGCATCCCGCTGGCCGTCGGTTTCCGTAATCTCATCTTGCGGGGGACGCTCCGGCTCACGAGCAATAAAGAGAATGAGCAGCGCCCAGTAGAGGGCCAAGACGTTGCTGATGGCTGCCACGGCCAACGCAATGAGGGTAATCACCGTGGCGCGGGCTGCTGTCTTACGCCCATACACGGCCTGCACAATGCGACCCCCGTCCAACTGGCCAGCAGGCAGCAGGCTCAAGGCGGTGATGGCCAGCCCAATCCAGCCCACGGCCACGAAGGGGTGAATGGGCACCAGCTCCGCCTGCAGCTGGGATCCCAGCACCAGCCGCGCCAGGGTGCCCACCAGGATGGAGCTGCGAAAGATCTCCGTAGGCACGTACACGCCTCCAGCGCCCGAGAGCTTCAGGCCAACCAGCAGCACCACCAAGGAAAGGAGGCCGCCCGCTGCTGGTCCAGCAAAGGCGATGTCGAAGAGGGCCTTGCGGTTGGGAACCGGCGATTGGATGCGGTTTAGGGATCCCAGGGTGCCAATCCCTAGGCTGGGGATAACAAAAGCGGGGCTGAGGCGCACCCCATACCTGCCGGCCATCCAGCGGTGTCCGGTCTCGTGCACCAGCAAAATGGCAAAAATCCCAGCTGCCACGGGCAGAGCTTCCACCCAGCGCCCTGGCGCCTCCAGCAGCCGGAAGCCCAGCAAGTTGGCCCCCACCTCTAGGGTGGCCAGAAAGCTAGCTAGCATTAGGCCTGCGGCCAGAATCTGGGCTCCCCTCGAAGCGCGGTAGTTAACTATCTCGTCCGGCAGAACCACCACCGCCGGCTTTTCCGAGGCATCCTCGACCAAAAACAGTTGGTAGCGGCTGCCCACGCGCTCTTTGAGCTTTTCCACCAGTAGGGGTACGACCACCTCGGCGTCCCCGCGGAGGTTGCCCTTAAAGATGGCCCCCTCCCCATAGGGGATGGTTTCAGTAACAAAAAAGGTGTCCAGGCTGAAGATGGACTGAATAGCTTGCAAATCCTCGGCGGAGATCTTGCGCAGAAACCCTGCTGGCTCCGCCGCAGCCTGGGTCGACGCCTCCGCTGCCCCTTCTGGTTGCCCCTCTAAACTAGCCAACTGCTGTCGCCGCGCTTGCAGCTCCTGCTGGGCCAACTGGCGGGTTTTGCGCCCCACGGCAATGTAGAGCCCCGTAAACACCAGCAAGAGCAGCAAGAAGCCGGCAAAGTTGAGGTAAACCCCCACCAGCAGCAGCCCCAGGAAGATCACCCACGGCAAAAGGAGCAGGGATCCCTGCAGCCACATCCAGACGGCTAGGGATCCCCGCCGGCGGGCTCGCCAGAAGCCCCAACCCAAAAAGGCCAGCGTTCCCAGCAAAAAGAGCGGTGTAATCTCAGCAGCAATGTTCATGGCTGACCTAGCAAGGCTGTACGGGTATCCAGCTAGGGCAAGAGGGCTTAGGCGGAAACGGCTGCTCCTTCAAAACGAGGCTCTGGCTCCTCCCACAGGTAGAAGCCAGCTTTGCGCGGCTTGAGCAGAAATAGCCGCAGGAACTGGTAGGCGTTGTTGAGGTAAAGCGGCAGCTTGCGCAGACCCTTGAAGGGGCCAGATCCCCGCTCAATCTCCCTCAGTTTGGCGTTGTTGGCTATACACTTCTGCAGCCGCCGCACAAACTCAGGGTTTTCCACATCCAATACCACTGGGAACACCTTAGCCGCCTCGCGGTTGGTTTTGTAGATCACCTCCATGTCATAGGCATGGGGATCCAGGCCGAGGAGGCGGTAGAAACCCGGGCGCTCGCCCACGTCGTTGAGGTACATGGTGGCAAATACCGACAGCAAGAAGAAGCGGCACCAGAGCTCAGCCACCCATCCCTTGAGCAGTCGCGGCTGGCTAAGAAGCATGAGGGCAAAGAAGTCGCCGTGGCGGTTCTCGTCCTGGCACCAGTTCTTGAAGAAATTGAAGATGGGGTAGATGCGGTTTTCAGGATGGGCCTCTAGGTGGCGGTAGATGAGGATGTAGCGCCAGTAGCCAATCTTCTCGGAAAGATAAGTGGCGTAGAAGATAAAGCGGGGCGCGAAATAGGTGTAGGACTTGTGCTTGGTTAAAAAGCCTAGATCAAAGGCCATGTTGAAGTCGCCCATGGCCCGGTTGAGGAAGCCGGCGTGGCGGGCTTCATCCCGGCTCATGAGGGCAAAGCACTCGGCCAAGATGGGGTTGGTCTTTTTCAGCCGACGGGATAACTCCTTGTAGAGGAGGAAGCCGGAGAACTCTGCCGTGCAGGAGCGCTCCAAGAACTCCACAAACAGCCGCCGTGCTTCCGGATCAAGGCGACTTTCCCAGTCTTGGTTAAACTCCTCGCCGCGGACAAAGTGGTGGCGGTTGTAGTCGGCGCGAAACTCCTCCAGAATGGCTCGGAAGTCGGCCTCCCGATCCCCTAGGCTCATCTTGCCAATGGCTTCGAAATCGGTGGTGTAGAAGCGCGGTGTCAGGATAGTCTCCTTGGGTACTCGCGCCTGAATCTTGGCGGCTTCCAGGCTGGAACTCATAGGTAGCTAAAACAGATAAAAAACCAGCTACACCCTCGCAGTTTACCAGTTCCCTTAGCTGCCGTGGGGATAAGAAGTGTTACCAACAGACCCTGAAACTCCTACGACTGCACTGCCGCTGGCTGGGATCGGGCGGGATCCGTTAGCTCACTGCCCTCTTCGGAAGGGGGAACCACCTGCCAGAAGAGGGGCAGGTAGCGCTCCCAGTTCTTGAGGATGCGCTCAGCTTTGGGGGAATGGGTGCGGCGGTAGTGCTCCTGGACCAGGCCCTTGAGTTGCGCTTCCGCTGCTGCGGTTTGCACCCGCTGAATGCGCACGATCTCGCCGTTGACCTTGGCGGGGAAGTTGCCCTCCTCATCTAGCACGTAGGCCAGGCCGCCGGTCATGCCCGCCCCCAGGTTGCGGCCCACCCGGCCCAGCACCACCACCACGCCGCCGGTCATGTATTCGCAGCAGTGGTCGCCAGCCCCCTCGACGACTGCCTGGGCACCGGAGTTGCGCACGGCAAAGCGCTCTCCCGCCTGGCCGTTGGCAAACAGGGATCCGCCCGTGGCCCCATACAGGCAGGTGTTGCCCAGGATCACGTTTTCCGCCGGATCCCGTGGGGCTTCCGGGGGAGCTAGGATGACGATTTCGCCGCCGCACATGCTCTTGCCCACATAGTCGTTGGCTTCTCCCGTCAGGGTGAGGCGCATGCCCGCCAGGGTAAAGGCCCCAAAGCTCTGGCCGGCCGTGCCCACAAAGCGCAGATCCAGCAGCCCCCCCTGCTGGGCAAAGCCCGCATCCCCATACCGCCGAGCCAGGGTGCCGGCGATGCGCCCGCCCACACAGCGGTCGGTGTTCGCGATGGGGAGTTCCAAGGTGGCCGTGCTGCAGGTCTCAATGGCCTTTTGCACCTCGGGCCGGGCCAGGATCTGCTCGTCCAGCACCGGGCCGTTGGAGTGCACCGGCTCATGGTCTAGCCACTCGGGCTGACGGTGGGGATCAAAGCCAGGAGGAGTCCGCAGCAGACAGTCCAACTGGAGAGACTGGGTTTTTTCCAAAGCCACGTCGGCGCGGGGGCAAAGCAGATCCACCCGCCCAATGACCTCTTTGAGGGAGCGGTAGCCTAGGCGGGCTAGGATCTGGCGCACCTCCTCGGCCACAAAGGTAAAGAAAGTTACTACCTGATCTGGAGTGCCAGGGAAGCGCTTGCGCAGCTCCTCCTTTTGGCTCGTCACCCCTACCGGGCAGTTGTTGGTGTGGCACACCCGCGCCATGATGCACCCCTCGGCAATCATGGCTACGGTTCCAAAGCCAAACTCCTCCGCTCCCAGCATGGCCGCCATCACCACCTCCCAGCCGGTGCGCAGGCCGCCATCCACTCGCAAAATCACTCGCTGCCGCAGGCCGTTTTCCAAGAGGGCGTGATGCACCTCCACTAAGCCCAGCTCCCAGGGTGAGCCTGCGTGTTTGATGGAGCTGAGAGGGGAAGCCCCTGTGCCTCCCTCGTGGCCAGAGATCTGGATGATGTCGGCATTGGCTTTGGCTACCCCTGCTGCCACCGTGCCGATGCCCACCTCCGCCACCAGTTT
This sequence comes from Synechococcus sp. W70.1, assembly GCF_047461515.1. Classification (NCBI taxonomy): domain Bacteria; kingdom Bacillati; phylum Cyanobacteriota; class Cyanophyceae; order Synechococcales; family Synechococcaceae; genus Synechococcus; species Synechococcus sp. W70.1. Next base: position 77,515 of record NZ_JANSHH010000033.1, on the reverse strand, counting down.
CACCGACACCTGCGCCTGGGGGTTGACCTGGTGGAGGTCGAAGATCAACTGGGCCAGATCCTCGATGGAGTAGATGTCGTGGTGGGGCGGCGGCGAGATCAGGGTTACCCCTGGCTTGGAGCGGCGCAGCTTGGCAATGTAGGGGCTGACCTTTGAGCCGGGCAGTTGCCCGCCCTCGCCTGGCTTGGCGCCCTGGGCAATCTTAATCTCGATTTGCTGCGCGTTGACCAAGTACTCAGGGGTTACGCCAAAGCGGCCCGAGGCCACCTGCTTCACTGCCGAGCTGGCGTTGTCCCCCATGCGCAAGCCCCTAAGGTGAGGGAACCGCGCCGAGGTTCCCTCCGGCGTCACATCGGTGATGGGGAGGTAGCGCTCTGGGTCCTCTCCGCCCTCGCCGGAGTTAGACTTGCCACCGATGCGGTTCATGGCAATGGCTAGGGTCTCGTGGGCTTCGCGGCTGAGGGCCCCTAGCGACATCCCCCCCGTGGTAAAACGCTTGAAGATGGCTGTAACGGGCTCTACCTCTTCCAGGGGAATGGGATCCCGGTCGCTGCGAAAGTCAAGCAGATCCCGTAGGGCCGTGGGGGGGCGGTTGCGCAAATAGGCCCGGTAGATCTCGTAGTGATCGGGCTGTCCAGAGGCGATGGCCCTGTGCAGCAGCTTGGCCATTTCTGGGCTATTGATGTGGTACTCGCCCTTAGGCCGCGCTTGGATAAAGCCAAAGTTCTCCAGCTTTTTCGAGGTGAGCTGGGGGAAGGCCCGCTGGTGATTTACCATGCCCTCGCGAGCCAAGTCCGCCAGCGTCATTCCCCCCACCTGCGACACCGTGCCGCGGAAGGCCAGGTCAATCACCTCTTGGCTGAGACCGATGGCCTCGAAGATCTGGGCCCCGTGGTAGCTGGAGAGGAGGGAAATGCCCATCTTGGAGAGGATCTTGAGCAACCCCGCCTCAATGGCTGCCCGGTACCGCAATTGGGCTTCGGCCACAGAAATCTGGGGCAGCTTGCCACTGGCCATCTGGGTCTGGGTCTTGGGCTTGTGCCACCACTGGCGCACCGCCTCGTAGGCCAGGTAGGGGCAGACGGCGCTGGCCCCGTAGCCAATTAGGCAAGCAAAGTGGTGAGTGCTCCAGCACTGGGCCGTCTCCACCACCAGAGAAGCGCGTAGGCGCAGCCCCTCCTGGATGAGGTGATGGTGGACGGCTCCCACGGCTAGCAGAGGGGGGATCAAGGCCTGCTCAGAGCTGAGGCCTCGATCCGAGAGGATTAAGATCTCTGCTCCCTCCCGCACTGCTTGCGCTGCCTCTTGGCAAAGGGCCCGCACTTGGGCAGCCATTCCTGCTGGCCCGGCGGCGATTGGGTAGAGGGTCGGCAGCGTGCGACAAGGAAAGGGCGTGCGCTGCAGGGCGGCCAGCTCCGCCTCGTTGAGCACGGGGCTGCGTAGGTGCAGCAGGCGAGCATGCTCGGGCCGGATCTCCAGCAGGTTGCCTTTGGAGCCCAGGTACATGTCCAAAGACATCACCAAGCTTTCCCGCAGGGGATCGATGGGGGGGTTGGTCACCTGGGCAAAGCGCTGCTTGAAGTAGTCATAAAGGGGGTGGGGCTGGGTGGAGAGCACCGCCAGCGGCGCATCATCCCCCATGCTGAAAACCGGCTCTTTGCCTGTGGCCGCCATCTCCTCGATGATCATCTCCACGTCTTCCAAGGAGTAGCCGCAGGCCGTTTGCAGCTGGAGGAGTTGCTCCTCGGTAAGCTGCGGGGCGCTCTCAAAGTCTTGGCTAGGAAGCTGAACGCGGTAAGTCTTCAACCACTCCCCATAGGGGTGCTGAGCTGCCACCTGGGTCTTGATCTCCCAGTTTTTGTAGAGCTGGCCGCTTTGCAGATCCACCATGAGCATCTGCCCTGGCCCCAGCCGCCCCTTTTCTAGGATCTCGGCTTCCGGCAGGGAAACCACCCCCGCTTCCGAGGCGACCACCAGCAATCCATCGCGGCTAAGGGCGTAGCGGGCCGGGCGTAGGCCATTGCGATCCAGCGTGGCTCCAATAGTCTTGCCGTCGCAGAAAACCACCATGGCCGGCCCATCCCATGCTTCCTGCAGGCCGGCAAAAAACTCGTAGAAGTCGGCCACTTCGGGATGATTGGCTAACTCCGGCTGGTGGCGGTAGGCCTCCGGGATCAGCACCATCATTGCCTGCTGGCTGGAGTAGCCCGAGGCAATCAAGAGCTCGAAGACCGCGTCCAGGCCTGCTGAGTCGCTGGTGCCGGGGTCAATGACGGGTTTGAGCTCCTCAATAGCCTCGCCCCAAAAGGGATGGGCCAAAGAGGACTCGCGGGCAGCCATCCAGTTGACATTGCCCAGGTAGGTATTGATCTCGCCGTTGTGGCAGAGGTAGCGGAAGGGTTGGGCCAGGGACCACCGGGGCAGGGTGTTGGTGCTGAAGCGGCGGTGGTAGGTGGCGTAGGCAGTGGTGTAGAGGGGGTTTTGTAGATCGCGGTAAAACTGGCCCAGCGCGGCTGACTGCACCATGCCCTTGTAGACAATCAGCCGGCAGGAGAGGGAGGCAAAGTAGAGGGAATGAACGCCAAACCGGCTCTCCACCTGTCGCCGCAGGCGCCGCCGCAAGAGGTAAAGCTGCCGCTCCAGCTCGTCTCCCTCCAGCGTGGGGTGAGTAAGCAGCATCTGCCAGATGGAGGGCAGGGTCTGCCGTGCCATCGGCCCCAGGCAGTCTGGATTGACTGGCACCTGGCGCCAGATGGGCTGCCCCCACTCCGTGGTCACCAAGTAGTCGTCGATGAGCTGGCGCACTGCCTGGCACTCAGCGGGATCCTGGGGCAAAAACAGCATGCCCACTGCACTGCGGCTGGGATCCCACGCTCGAATGGCCTCAAGCTCTGCCTGCAGCAGCTTCCAGGGAATAGCTGTGGCAATACCGGCTCCATCCCCACTTTGGCTGTCTCCGCCGCAGCCGCCGCGGTGCTCCATGCAGGCAAGGGCAGCGAGGGTTTTTTGCAGCAGCTCGTGGCTGGCTCTTCCCTGGCGATCTACCAAAAACCCGACGCCACAGCTATCCCGCTCTTGGAAGTGCCAGCTTGCGTTCAGGATGGGAGCCGGATTCATAGGGTGAAGAAACAGTCTTGGAGCAGTCCACGCCTTTTGAGATATGGAAGACCAGCATATCGCAATCAATCCTACAGGAAAAGGGGGCAGCCCTAAGTCAGGCTGGACTTTGCCGATGGGGAAAGAAAGGCCAAAAGGTTTGCTATGAACAAAACCAGGGCAAATGCCCCAACTTGCCTTGGTTCACCTGGTTGCCAAGTGGCAATTTTTTTACCTAAGGAAGTCGGGAAATACATTTCGCAGATTAGAGAGCTGCTCGTTAAAGCAGGTGAGGCGATCCCCACTAGCGCTCACCATCGTTAGGTCGGCCCGCCCGGTCGCGCCCTCGGATCCCAAGAGAGGAACGCTCATCCGGCTGGGATCCTCAGGATTCTGGGAGACGCGGATAACAGCTCGCTCGCGGTTGAACTGATAGGCCTCGGCCACGTAGCGGATGGGCTCACTCAAGCTGGGCTCCAACGGCAGACCGGGGGCTGGCAAAAGATCCACTAGCTCGGTAAAGGTGCCGCTCCGCAAGCCCACCACGGCAGCAGCTCCCAACTGGTTGCAGATGGCAATGAGCACGGGTTCCTGGGCGCTGGCGCTGACGTTGGTCAAGGTGACAGTGACATTGGCCCGGCTGGGTGCTGGGGGATAAGTAATCTCAAAGAGGCGGGCAGGGGCGTTGCCCAGCTCGTCGCGGATGCGAAAGCGAAGCTGACCCCTGTAGGGCAAGAGGGAAGAGAAGTAGATACCAAAGCGGTCGCTAGGGCCACGTCCAGGGATGTTGGCCTGGCCAGGGACGTAAGCGAGGACGGCCCGGCTTTGCCAGTTGTTGGGGGGCGCGTAGGGCAACAAGGGGCCGCTGTCAAGGCTAGGGGGATCCTGGGGAGGTGGATCCGGCTGGCCATCCCTGTTTAGATCCAGGCCATTGCCCAAAAAGGCTACTGAGCGCTGGAGCAGGATGGGACGGTTTTGGTTATCGACTAGAGGAGGTCGCCCTTCCGCCAGCCCTGCGTTCTCCACATAGACGTTAAAAGGGCGATTTAAGATCTGGTTGTCCCGCCGCCGCCGCACGTTGAACTGGAGGTAAGGCCCCACCGCACCTGCTGTTGGGGATCCCCCCGTAATTTCAAAGTCATCGGCCCGCAAAAAGACGTTTTCTAGCGGGCTAGGCGGAGTTGTTGCCTCCCCGCAGCCGACTAGGCCAAGGGCAAAGGCTACTAAAGCTACAAAGGCTGCACCAGATCCCCCCTTTCTGGGGAAAGCTCGGTCTTTCCAGGCCGGCAGGCAAGCTTTGGCTTCAGCCTTCATCTCCACAACAGTTGGCAACAGTTTTCCGCCCGCAACCTGCCCAATGGCCTGTACCACTATACCGCTCTGAAAGACTTATACAACCCCGGACAAAGGCGGACTTTTGATCCAGGTTGAGGCTTTCTTCCTGCTTCCACGACCCGTAGCTAGTGGTAGGCTTAACTCCTACTACCCCCCCAGAGGGATCTCCGCAGGCGTGACTTCCCCGCGAGCTGCAGGTAGTTGCTCCTTGCTCTTGATCGAGCACACAGGCTAAAGACGGAGCCTACCTTAGCCTAGGCGAAGTGCCTGCCAGATAAAGATGCACCTGCAAGTCTACTAGCGCAGCTAATCCACGTCAAGGCAGAAAGTTCGTTACGCCACGCAGTGGCGCTCGCGTCAGCGGGACCGAGTCCTCACTGTCCAGTGAATCAAGGACTAGAGGAGAGCCCTAGGCTCGGTTTCTTATGCAGCTTGCTAGCCTAGAGGGAGCGAAAGGTGGATGCCCATGTCAAATACTCCTGCGGTCTTGGTTCAACACCTCCAGAAGCGCTACGGCTCCACGGTGGCTGTGGCGGATGTCTCCTTCCAAGTGGAGCCCGGCCAGATCTACGGCATTCTTGGCCCCAACGGCGCCGGCAAAACCACCACTCTGCACTGCCTGTGCACCCTGCTGCGCCCTGACGCGGGCCGGATCGAGGTGTGCGGGATCCCGGTCAACGAAAACCCCAGGGCGGTACGCGAAAAGCTGGGCTTTGTTGCCCAGGAGGTGGCTTTAGATAAGGTGCTGACGGGGCGAGAATTGCTGCAGTTGCAGGCCGACCTCTACCACCTGCCGCGGTCCTTGGCCCGAGAGCGGATTGCCACCGTCCTTGAATTGCTGGGGCTGGCCGACCGTGCCGACCAACGCATCGGCACCTACTCCAGCGGTCTGCGCAAACGCCTAGATCTGGCGGCAGGGCTGCTCCACCAGCCCCAGGTGCTGGTTTTGGACGAGCCCACGGTGGGCCTGGATATCCCCAGCCGGCAGGCCATCTGGGACTTTCTGCGCCAGCTTAGAAACACCGGCGTCACGGTGGTGCTCAGCAGCCATTACCTGGAAGAGATCGATCTATTGGCTGACCGGGTGGCCATCATCGACCGCGGCAAGCTGATTGCCGAAGGAACCCCAGAAGAGCTGAAAGCCCGCGTCGGCGGCGAGCGCATTACCGTCAAGCTGCAGGAGTTTGCCCCGCCAGAACTGGCCCAGCGGGGTGCCGAACTGCTGGCCTCTCTGCCCTTTGTCCAAAAGGTGGTGATCAACAGCGCCCAGGGCAATGCCCTCAACTTGGTGGTGCAGCGGAATGGGGAGGATCCCCTCAGCCAGATCCGCGCCCACCTTGAGGCCCACGGCCTGGAGGTCTTCAGCAGTACCCAATCTCGCCCCAGCCTGGACGACGTGTATTTGGCGGCAACCGGGCAAACCCTCCTGGATGCAGAGCTGGCAGCTGCCGAGTCCAACTTAGGCAAGAAAAAGTAGTTTTTCCCTGATTCCCAATCCTTACCAAGTTTGCAGGAGCCTTCGTATGACCTCTGCTGCTTCCCCAATTCAATCCAGCCCAATTCCCCTTTTGACAGCAGAATTTTGGCAGGAAACTTTTGCCCTCACCCGCCGCTTGTTTATCCAACTGCAGCGTCGCCCTGTAACCCTGCTGGTTGGAATCATCCAGCCGCTGCTCTGGTTGATTTTGTTTGGAGCCTTGTTTCAGAATGTCCCTACTGGCATTTTTGGGGCCGGGCAAAACTACACCCAGTTTTTGGGAGCAGGCGTGATCGTGTTTACGGCCTTTGGCGGGGCTTTGAATGCGGGGGTGCCGGTGATTTTCGACCGGGAGTTCGGATTTTTAAACCGACTGCTGGTGGCCCCCCTCACCTCTCGCTTCTCCATCGTGCTGGCCTCCAGCCTGTTCATCGTCAGCGTGGCGCTGCTGCAGACGGCGGCAATCGTGGGGGCAGACTACGTCCTCGGCGGCGGGATCCCAGACGTGCGGGGCTTGACGGTGGTGGCCTTGATCGTGGGCCTGTTGGTCTTGGGCTTTACCGCCTTGAGCTTGGGCCTAGCCTTTGCCATGCCGGGGCACCAGCAGTTGCTGGCTTTTATCTTTCTGGTCAACTTGCCTTTGATCTTCTCCAGCACGGCTTTGGCTCCCCTCAGCTTCATGCCCACCTGGCTGCGCTGGGTGGCCAGCCTTAACCCGCTCACCTTTGCCATCGAGCCAATTCGCCACGTCTACCGCACCAGCACCTGGAGCTTTGCCGATGTGGTGCTACAGGCTCCCTGGGGCAATCTCACCCTAGCGGGATCCCTGGGGCTCTTGACGGGGTTTGTGGTGGTGTCAGTGCTGCTGGTGCAGGGGGTGCTGCGCAAGGGCTTGGCCTGAGGGGCTTTGGGACTGGCTCGGGGAAGCCGAGTTGGTCTTGTGCCTTTCAAAGTCAATGGCAAGAAGCAGACTTCTCCTTTTGTCCTGCTACCTGGCTCCTTTTCGGAGGACGTTGGAGATTTTGGCCATGGCAGTTCTTGAAGATTGGCAGCGCTCCAAGTTGGATCCCAGCGACGATGCCCTCTTCTACAGCTACCCCCGCTTCGTAACCCATGTAGATGCTGGCTTCATCGGCCAGCTCACGGATCTCTACCGCCGCTACTTGCAGCCCCAGACCCGCATTCTCGACCTAATGAGCAGTTGGGTTTCCCATTTGCCGCCGGAGATGGATTTTGCCCATGTGGAAGGGCACGGGATGAATGCTGAAGAACTGGCGGCTAACCCTCGGCTTAACCATTTCTTCGTCCAGAACCTCAACCAAAACCCACTCCTGCCTTTCCCGGACTGCACTTTTGATGCCGTGCTGAACGCGGTTTCGGTGCAATACCTGCAGCAGCCGGAGCGAGTGTTTGCCGAGGTGCATCGCATCCTTAAGCCCCAGGGCTTCTTCATTGTCAGCTTCTCCAACCGCATGTTTTTCCAGAAGGCAATCCAAGCCTGGCGAGACAGCTCGGAAGCAGAGCGGGTGGAGCTGGTCAAGCGCTATTTCGAGGCAGTGCCAGGGTTTGAGATCGTCGAAGTCATCCAGCGGCCTGCTCCCCTGAGTTGGCTTGCCTTTCTGGCCGGAGGGGGTGGGGATCCTTTCTACGCCGTGGTTGGGCGGCGAGCTGCAGCTTAAGAGGCAGTAAGCGAAAGCTAGGGCAGCTCTACCGAGGTAGGCTTAGAAGCATAGGTCAGGCCCCAGCCCAATTTCTCACGCATGACCCGGAAGAACTCCGGTCGGCGTAGGCGAATCAGGTCTGTGCAGTAGGGGGCGCGGACGACGCGAATTTGGTCTTCTGGCAGGATGTAGCAGCCAGCATTGCCGTCCGCTACCAAAACCAGCGGCTGAGGGCTGGCGGGGCTGATCCACACCTCTTCCGAATCGGGAAAGACCAGAGCCCGTGAGGCCATCGAGTGGGGACAGATAGGGATCAACTGCAACACCGGCAGGCTGGGAGTGATGACCGGTCCTCCTGCAGAAAGGGCATAGGCGGTAGAACCGGTGGGGGTGGCTAAAATGATGCCGTCGGCGGCCACATCCAGAGGGGAGTGCTCCCCAATGGTGACTTCAAAGTGGCACATGCTGGTCAAAGGCTCGCGGTGGAGCACCATCTCGTTGAGGCTAAGCACTTCCCAGCGCAATTCGTTGCCGCGGTAGGCCTGCACCAGCAACATGCTACGGCGATCCAGAATGTACTCGCCGGCAATGGCTGCCTTGGCCGCCTCTTCTAGGTGGGTTAGGTAGGTCTCCGTCAGAAAGCCCAAGTGGCCAGTGTTCACGGCCAGCAAGGGGATCCCTTTGGGAGCCAACTGCCGGGCTGCTGCCAAAACGGTGCCGTCTCCCCCCAGCACTACGGCAAACTTCATGTTCTCGTCAAAGCCGGCGGGGGCCAGGCTGTCCACCTTGGTCAAGCAGACGGGACTGTCAAGCTTGGCGTAGCCGAGGACGCCGCCCCAATTGGGGGCCACACAGACTTCCCACCCCTGCTCCTGAAACCAGCGGGAAAGGGTTTCGCTGCTGCGTTTAGCGGCAGGCTTGGCGTCGTTGTAGAGGATACCGACCTTGGGCTTGCTCATGGGAGGGGGAAGAGGTAGAGCGGTGCCAAAACTCTATCAGTTCTAGATAGCTGCCGCAAAAAATAGCTGGCCCCCTGGCCCCAGCTCGGGTCACCGCCAGGGATAAGCTGGAAGAGCTCCCCAGCGAGTCTCTGGACGGGCTGAGGGGAGTTGAAAATGCTGTTCGCTTTTTCCCATGCAAGCCTGTACCCTGGTCGCCCGCGCCAAGATCAATCTTTACCTAGAGATCCTCGGATCCCGCCCCGACGGCTATTCCGAGGTGGCCATGATCCTGCAGAGCATCGCTTTGGCGGATCGCGTGCGTCTCCAGCGCCGCCCCCACGGGATCCACCTAATCTGTAACCACCCGGAAGTGCCGGCAGATGCCCGCAACCTGGCCTACCGCGCGGCTGAGCTGCTGCAAAAGGAGTGCCAGACCAATCTGGGGGTGGAGATCCACATCGAGAAGCAGATCCCCGTGGCAGCAGGCTTGGCAGGCGGCTCAGCCGATGCAGCGGCAGTTCTGGTGGGGCTGAACCAGCTCTGGGGCTTGGGCCTGACGGTCGGAGAACTGCAGCACTTGGCGGCCCGCCTGGGATCCGACATTCCCTTTTGCGTGCAAGGGGGCACCCAGCTAGCCACGGGACGGGGAGAAGTTTTACAGCCGCTGGCCGACTGGGAAGGGATCCCCCTGCTGTTGGCCAAGCCCAAGCACCTTGGGATCTCCACTGCCTGGGCCTATCAAGCCTTTCGCGCTCACCGTGCCGCTTCCTTGCCTTCTGCTGGAGCCTCTCTGCCGACCTTGCCCCAAGTCCTCGCTGCTCTGGAGCGTCGGGATCTGCTGGCCTTGGCCCGCAGTTTGCGCAACGACCTGGAGCAGCCAGTTTTGGCCGAGTACGCTATCGTGGGAAAATTGCGCCAGGCCCTGCTGGAGGTAGGGGCGTTGGGATCCCTGATGTCGGGCTCGGGGCCGACAGTATTTGGGCTCATGGCTAGCCTGGAGGGGGCTGCTCAAGCCTGCGAGAGCCTGCGCCGCCGCTTCCCGGAGGTGGACTTCTGGGTAACCCAGTTTGCTCCCACTGGGGTTCTGCTGGAGCCGGATCCCCACCCTCTCGATCCCCCTAGAATTGCTAGCTAGCCTAGCCAGGAAACAGGACCTGATAACCGGTGGAACATTAGAGCTCTGTAGTTCAGACTAAAAATTAGCTTGGCTGCGGGCCCAAGAAGGAGATGAGCGAGAGGACGTTGTTTGACAAAGTCTGGGACGCCCATACGGTGCGGATCTTGCCCTCAGGGCAGACGCAGTTGTTCATTGGGCTACACCTCATCCACGAGGTCACCAGCCCCCAGGCTTTTGCCATGCTGCGGGAGCGCAATCTGCCAGTTCTTTTTCCAGAGCGGACGGTGGCGACGGTAGATCACATCATCCCCACCGACAACCGGACGCGACCTTTTGCGGATCCCTTGGCGGAGGAGATGATCCAGGAGCTAGAGCGCAACTGTCGCCAATACGGCATCCGCTTCTACAACAGCGGCTCCGGCCGGCAGGGGATTGTGCATGTGATTGCGCCGGAGCTGGGGCTGACGCAGCCGGGGATGACCATTGCCTGCGGCGATAGCCACACTTCTACCCACGGCGCCTTTGGAGCCATTGCCTTTGGCATCGGCACCAGCCAAGTGCGGGACGTGCTGGCCACCCAAACTCTGGCCTTGTCCAAGCTCAAGGTGCGTCGCATCGAGGTGCAGGGCACGTTGGGGCCGGGGGTTTACGCCAAGGATGTGATCCTGCACATCATCCGCAAGCTGGGGGTCAAAGGCGGGGTGGGCTACGCCTACGAGTACGGCGGCAGCACTGTCGAGGCGATGAGCATGGAAGAACGCATGACCCTCTGCAACATGTCCATCGAAGGGGGAGCCCGCTGCGGCTATGTCAATCCCGACGCCGTGACCTTTGAGTATTTGCGGGGGCGGGAGTTTGCTCCTCAGGGATCCGATTGGGAAGAGGCTGTGGCCTGGTGGCAAAGCCTAGCCAGCGACCCCGACGCTGTCTATGACGACGTGGTGGTGTTTCAGGCCTCCGAGATTGCTCCCACGGTTACCTGGGGGATTACCCCCGGCCAAAATATCGGGGTGGACGAGCGGATCCCGGCTCCCGAGGAGTTGCCAGAAAGTGAGCGGGAACTGGCTAGGGAAGCCTACGCCTACATGGGCTTGCGACCAGGGGATCCCATTGTAGGCACGCCGGTAGATGTCTGCTTTATTGGCAGCTGCACCAATGGCCGCTTGAGCGATTTGCGGGAGGCAGCCAAGGTTGCCAAAGGCCGGCGGGTAGCGCCTGGAGTGAAAGCGTTTGTGGTGCCTGGCTCCGAGCGGGTCAAGCAGGAGGCCGAACAGGAAGGCTTGCGGGAAATCTTTGAGGCAGCAGGGTTTGAGTGGCGGGATCCCGGCTGCTCCATGTGCTTGGCTATGAACCCAGACCGCTTGGTAGGGCGGCAGATTAGCGCCTCTTCCTCCAACCGCAACTTTAAGGGCCGCCAGGGATCCCCCACAGGGCGCACTCTGCTCATGAGCCCGGCCATGGTGGCGGCAGCAGCAGTGAGCGGCAAAGTGGTGGACGTGCGGACGCTGCTTTAGTCGGAGCTAGAGGAGGCAAGAAGGGGGTAGAAGTGACCCACCGGTCCCTGACCGGCCCCAATGGCCAAAGGATGCCGCAGGGCTTCGGTAACATAGGCCTTGGCCAGCAGCGTTGCCGTCAGGGGATCCTTCCCCCAAGCCAGTTGCGCCGCAATGGCTGCCGAGAGGGTGCAGCCGGTGCCGTGGGTGTGGCGGGTGAGGATCCGCTTGCTTTTGAGCACCTCGAGCCGCTCGCCGTCAAACCACACGTCCACCCCCTGCAGTTCTCCCGGCATGCCTCCCCCCTTGACAAGTACAGCCTTACAGCCTAGGGCGTGGATGCGGCGGGCCGCCGTCTCCATATCCGCCAGCGACTGCAGTTCCATCCCTGCCAAAATCTGGGCTTCGTAGCGGTTGGGGGTAACAACCTGAGCCAGGGGAATTAGCCGCTCGCGGATGGCCTGGATGGCCTCCTCCGCCAGCAGCTTGGCCCCCGTGCGGGAGACCATTACCGGATCTACCACCAGTGGCTGCAGCGCCCAGCGCTCCACTTGGCGGGCCACCTCGCGCACGATCTCGGCATTGAGCAACATGCCGGTTTTGATCCCTTGCACCCCAATGTCCTGCACCACCGCTTCAATTTGAGCAGCCACTGCCTCTGGCGGCAGCGCATCCACGCGGTTGACCCCCAGGGTATTTTGGGCAGTTACGCAGGTGAGGGCGGAAGTGCCATGAACCCGCTGGAAGGCAAAAGTGCGCAGATCCGCTTGAATGCCGGCTCCGCCGCCGCTATCGGATCCGGCAATGGTGAGGGCGACAGGGGGGCGCTGCTCGGCCAAAGTTGGAGCTGGTGAAGCTGGTTCAGATCCAGACATTGGCTAAACGAGAAAAGCTAACGAGGGCACTGCTGGTAGCTATCAGCTTGCTGGCTCCCAACCCCCTAGAGGGGGCTAGAAGCTGGCTAAGCGTGAATCTAGTAGCCATTGTCGGTAGTAGCCACCACCTCTACCCAAACCCTATCCCCCTCCACCGCCGTCAGACTCCAGCGCAGGAGGCGGGCCGTTTGCCCCAGCTCTCGGGCGACTTGGTGGAGAAGGGATCCCTCCAGTTGAGCAGCAGAAAGCGGCAAACTCAGGGGCAAAGCTAGACGCAGAAAATGTAGCTTCACAGGTTCCTCACGCTGAACTCGCGCCAAGCAAGGAGGACAGGGCTAGCGGCCAAACTGCAAACGATAGACTTCTTCCTCCTGATCTGTTTCCACCTCCAGATCGGAGGTAGGATAGGCCACGCACAGCAGGACAAACCCCTGAGCCTTGAGCTCGGGCCCGATCATGGCGTTAGGCTGGGCCACGGATCCCGACTTCAGTCGCCCTGCACAGGTGGTACAGACACCTGCTTGGCAGGAAGAGGGCAGCTCTATGCCGTGTTCAAGAGCCGCCTGTAAAACCGTCTGCTCCGCCGCCGCAGGAAAGCGGTAGGTTTGGCCCCGGTGGTGGACAGTTATCTGGTAAACCATGACGGCCCTCAAGAACCCGCCTGCGAAGAGGTGCGAGCCACTGTTAGCGTCTGCGGCTGGCGCATTTTCTTTATCTGAACCTCGATCTTCTGAACCCCTTCCGCCTTCAGGTCGGCGATATAGCTGCCTTTGTGCGCTTCTGCTTCTTCCAGGCTAGTGAAGGGGCCGTAATAGTAGGTGCAGTCGTCGGTGGCAATCTCGATCCAAACCGCTAAGCCGCGCAGCCTATCCAAGAGGCTGATCAACCTCTTCAGAAGACTAGTCAAAGGGTTGCTCACAGGATCGATCCCCCGCTAAGAAGTGCCAGCAAACATTCGGAACTGCCTGCAGTCACTTAGATTCTACTGCGTTTGTTGAGAATTTGTTGAGAAATGTTTCAGTGCGCTTGAGCTGGTGAGGGGAGCGCTGCCGGTGGATCTCGTAGAGGACGATGCCCGCTGCTACCGAAGCATTCAAGCTTTCCGTGCGGCCCGATAAGGGAATCGACAGCAGTTGGTCGCAGTGGCGCTGGGTAAGCAGGCTAATGCCTTCCCCTTCCGATCCAATCACCAAGGCGACGGGTCGGCGAAAGTCGGCGCTATAGACGGGGGCAGCTCCCTGGCTGGTGGTGCCATAGATCCAAAACCCTTGCTCTTTAAGGTACTCTAGAGCGCGATTTAAGTTCACCACCCGCGCCACGGGCAGGGTGGAGAGGGCGCCAGCTGCCACCTTCATCACTGTCGCGGTCACCCCTGCCGCCCGCCGCTGCGGGATCACCATCCCCTGCATGCCAAACGCCTCTACGCTACGGGCAATAGCCCCTAGGTTGTGGGGATCCTGGATCCCGTCCAGCACCACCAGCACCGGCTGGGGGCTAGCCTGGCGGCTGCGTTCCACCAGCTCTTCTAGATCCACGTATCGATAAGGGGTAGCCTGGGCGGCGATCCCCTGATGGTTGGCTCCACCCGTAAGGAGGTTTAGCCGCTGGGGAGAGACCTCATCGATGACCGTGCCGCGCGCTTTGGCCTCCTCCAAGAGCGACAAAAACTGGGGGCTATACCGTAGCCTCGGCACCACCCAAACCCGGTTGAGGGTAGCACCGCTCCGCAGGGCCGCAAGTAAAGTCTGGCGACCGTAGATGATCTCTTGTTCCGCTTCGGGCTTGGGCTCCATGGGTCGCCGCAACTTGCGTAGGCGAGAAGGCTTAGGCATGAGAGGAAGACCTAAATCATCTCAGCCAAAACATCGGTGAGGGCAAGAATGGAGCGCAAGCGGTCGGGATTGGTGAGGTAGAGGTAGCCCAGGATGGTTTCCAGGCCACTGGCATTTTGATAGTCGGCTAGGGGCAGATGCCGAGGTGGGCGACCGCAACCATTGCGGCCCCAGCAGACAATAGCCTGCTCTTCAGGGCTGAGATATGGTAGCAGCGCTAACAGCAGCTTGGCCTGAGCCGAGCCGCACACCCGCCTCACCACCCGCTGATGGTAGCGCTCTAAGCGATCTGGGGGAAACAACTGTTGCCGCCGCACGTGGAGTTCGTAAATGGCATCCCCCAAGTAAGCTAAGGCAGCCGGCGACAGGCGACGGATCTCGGTCGACGGCAATCTTTCGAAACTGGGATCAAGTCCAAGGAGTGGATCGCTCACGGCTGCTGACATGGAAACTGCTCCCGACTGTTTAGCGAAAGGGGGGCTTCACTCGAGTCCTCGTTGGCGACAGCGGTGCGGAGCACCTTATTCGCTACTTCGTGGCATAATCGGCAACCTTGCCAACGAACCTTCTGACTTAACGTGGATTAGCTAGGCTAGTAGGTTGGCAGGTACATCTCTTCTGGTAGGCATTTTGCCTAGGCTCCAGTTAGCTCCGTCTGTAGCTTGTGCGCCCTCTAAGGGCAGGGAGCAGCTACCGTCAGCTTTTTCTTTCAGAGCGGAAACAGGAGATCGCCATTGAGCAAAAGCAGGTAGGCAACGATGGCTCCTCCCATTCCCCCTATTAAAAAGCCGGCAGCCAATTCGCTCCAGGCCTGGGATCCCTGGACTGGCCCGCCATGGCGCGGCGAGGAGACGGTGCCGTAGAGAGAGAGGGCCGCCGTCAGGATCAAAATGAGACCACAAGCTCCCAGGAAGCCACTCAGCAGGCCAATAGGCTCGTTGCGCAAAGGCCCGAGTTTGGCAAAGGGCCCCACCAACCAATAGCCGTGGGCCATGCCAATTTCCAGACCCCGCCAGATAGGACTGGCTCCCGGTCGGTTGATCGGCAGCCAACTTAGGAAGAGACGAACGGCAGGCGCGTGGTTAATCGGTGTCTGGAGGTTGCCAATTTGCGGATCCCCTTCTGGGGCCGTGATGTATTCCTTGCCAGAGGGAGCAGTGTCGACAGGGGACTCAGGCATGAGGCAATCTTGTGTCCAGGCCAAGAGAAGCAGGGATCCCCGAGGCTCTGTGGGGATCCCTACCCCTTTATTTAGAAGGTCAAAATGTCAGGGAAGAAGCGATTGATCTCAATAAACAGGGCAAGGAAGAAGCTGGAAAACAAAATGAGGGCTACTGGAGCGGTGGTGAGAAATTTGGTGAAGTCAGCCATATCGACCTCTCACAGGGAATGGGTTGACTCAGTTCCTTCCTCAGCGAGGAGAGACAGGGATAGCCTCCTCTGGGGCTTGAATTTCACCGCTGGCAATTTCCTTGAAAGCAGCGGCAGGCCAGGCCAAAGCCGTGAGGAAACAGCGCAGCGCCAAGGGGACGTCAATGATACTTTCTTTCATCTCCGGCTCCTCGCTATCGCGAACGGCAATTAGGTAGGAGCGGCCTGCCCAGCCCAACCAGCCGGCAAGGTAGAGGAAAAGTAAGCCAGGGATGAGAAACTCACCTGCATGGCTCCAGCGGCCATCGGTAACCAGGTGAGGCAAGCCTTCTTCGCCACAGAGCAGCTTGCTGTAGCGCTCAAAACGCTTTTCGGTTTGGACCAACTTTTGCTGGTAAAGGGGAGCCAACTCAGGGCTAGCATTGCGGATTTTCTCTTCAAGGCTGCTTAGGCGCTGATCTCGTAGAGCCTGGAAAGCGGGAACTTCGCTACAAGGCTTCAGGCCAATCAAAGGCTCTGCCTGCACTGCCTGGGTAAAACCAAGCGCTAGGCAAAGGGCCAAAAGGAGACTCAAAAGGGTTCGCATGGCAGGATATGTCCTTGAGCTAGGGACTCAATGGGGAGGAATGCTCAGTGCAGAAACGAGCACTAAACGGTTAGTATCATACTCCTGAGCGCCTTATCCGGAGGGATCTCGGGTTTTAGCTCACACAATTCTTAAGGATCCTGAGGCATTCCCACCCCTTTTTCCCATGGCCTGTGTCCTTGCCATTGAAACCAGTTGCGACGAAACGGCTGTGGCGGTGGTGGAGGCGGAGCCAACCTGGCCAACCTTTGCCCCGCGGCAGCTCAGCTCGGTGGTAGCTAGCCAGATCGACCTCCATGCAGCCTACGGAGGTGTGGTGCCGGAGGTGGCCTCCCGCCGCCATGTGGAAACTTTGCCATTTGTACTGGAGTCAGCGCTGCAGCAGGCCGGGCTAGGCGTAGCCGAGGTGGATGCCATTGCCGTAACTTGTGCGCCGGGCCTGGTGGGATCCCTGCTGGTGGGGCTGATGGCGGCCAAGACCTTGGCGCTGCTCTACGATAAGCCCTTGATTGGGGTACATCACCTGGAGGGCCATCTCTTCAGCGGCTTTTTGGCCACAGCCGACTTGCAACCTCCCTGCCTGTGCCTTTTGGTTTCGGGAGGCCACACCAGCTTGATCTGGATGAAGGATTACGGAGAGTACCAGACGATGGGCCGCACCCGCGACGATGCTGCCGGCGAAGCCTTTGATAAGGTGGCGCGGCTGTTGGGGCTGGGCTACCCGGGGGGGCCCCAGATCGACCGCTGGGCGCAACAAGGGGATCCCCATCGCTTTCCCCTGCCGGAAGGCAAGCTGGACCACCCCTACGACACCAGCTTCAGTGGCCTGAAGACGGCTGTGCTGCGCCTCGTCCAGCACTTGCAGCAGGAAGGCCAGGAGGAGCTGCCCATTGCCGACATTGCCGCCAGCTTTCAGGCCTGCCTAACGCGCGTCCTCACGGAAAAAGCAGTGGCCTGCGCCGAAGCTCTTGGCCTCTCAACCCTGCTGCTGACTGGCGGGGTGGCTGCCAACCGGGAGCTGCGCGCTCGCCTTCTGGAAGCGGGCCAGCAAAAGGGCCTGCGGGTGGTGATCCCGCCTGTTGCCCTCTGTACCGACAACGCCGCCATGATTGGGGCAGCCGGCCTCTGTCACTGGCTGCGCGGGGAGGTCTCCCCCTTGGATTTGGGCGTGGCTTCGCGCATGGCGCTGGAGGAGATCCCTGCTCTCTACACAGCTGGGCGCAAAGATTACCGCGAGCTGCCAACAGGTTCTGCCGTCGCTCTCTGACGCTGTCTCACCTCGAGGTAGATGAGCAAGGCGTTGATGTCGGCAGGGTTGACGCCGCCAATGCGAGCGGCTTGGCCTACAGTCAGAGGCCGGACTGCTGCCAGTTTCTCCCGCGACTCTTTGGAGAGGGTGGGAATGGAGTGGTAGTCCAGATCGGGGGGCAGGGGGCGGTGGTACTGCTTGCTCACCTGCTCGATCTGGGCTTGTTGCCGCTGGATGTAGCCGCTGTATTTGACGGCAATTTCCGCTGCCTCCTGCTCAAAGGGATCCAGCTCCTCATTTCCCAACCCCAGCTCCAGCAGGTTGGCGTAGTGGATCTGGTTGCGGCGCAGGAGCTCAGCCAAGGTGGCGGATCCTTTGATCCCCTGGCCAGTCAGTTGGCTGAGGTGGATCCCGGCGGGGTCGTGGGCCTTAACCCGCTGGGTTTCCAGGCGCTCAATCTCGGCGGCAATACGAGCCTGCTTGGCCTGGAAGAGAGCCCAGCGGCGGTCGTCGATGAGGCCCAACTCTCGCCCTAAAGGAGTGAGGCGCTGGTCGGCGTTGTCGGCGCGCAGGATAAGGCGGTATTCGGAGCGGCTGGTGAGCATGCGGTAGGGCTCCCGCAGCTCTTTGGTGCAGAGGTCGTCGATAAGGGTGCCAATGTAGCTGGACTCGCGCGGCAGCGTGACTAAGGGTTTGCCTTGCACCAACCGGGCGGCGTTGATCCCGGCAATGAGCCCCTGGGCTGCTGCTTCTTCGTAGCCGGTGGTGCCGTTGATCTGGCCGGCGCAGAAGAGCCCCTGCACCTTCTTGGTCATCAGGGTGGGATAGAGCTGGGTGGCCGGCAGATAGTCGTATTCCACCGCGTAGGCAGGCCGCAGCATCACGCACCGCTCTAGGCCGGGCAAGGAGCGCAACATTTGGATCTGGATCTTCTCGGGCATCCCCGTCGAGAACCCTTGGATGTAGAGCTCCGGCAGATCCCGCCCCTCGGGTTCGATAAAGACGGGGTGTCTCTCCTTGTCGGCAAAGCGCACGATCTTGTCTTCAATGCTGGGGCAGTAGCGTGGCCCTTTGGCCTCCACCCAACCGCCGTAGACAGGAGTCTCGTGGAGGTTCTCCCGGATGATGCGGTGCGTCTCCGGCGTGGTGTAGGTGAGGTAGCAGTCCATCTGCTCCCGCGGCACCCACACTTCTGGGTCAAAGCTAAACCAGCGTAGGTCTGGATCCCCTGGCTGCCGCTCCATCACGGAGAAATCAACGCTGCGGCGATCCACGCGGGCAGGGGTGCCCGTCTTCAGCCGGCCTACCTCAAAGCCCAGTTGGCGCAGGGTGTCAGTCAGGCCTTCGACGGCAAATTCCCCCGCACGTCCAGCAGGTTGCCAGTGGCGGCCAATCCAGATGCGCCCTCCCAGAAAGGTGCCCGTGGTCAGGATCACCGCCCGACAGCCGAAGACGCTGCCGAAATGGGTAACCACGCCCACTACTTCGTCGTTGCGCCCCAGCACCAGGTCGGTGACGGTGCCCTCTCGAAGAGTCAGGTTGGGCTGGTTTTCTACCACCGAGCGCATCACCCGCGCGTACTCCCGCTTGTCGGTTTGCGCCCGCAAGGCCCATACTGCTGGGCCCCGCGAGCGATTGAGCACCCGCTTTTGCAAATAGGTGCGGTCGGTAACTTTGCCCATCTCACCGCCGAGGGCGTCAATCTCATGCACCAGTTGCGACTTGGCCGGGCCACCCACGGCGGGGTTACAAGGCTGCCAGGCAATCTTGTCTAGGTTCAACGTCAGCATTAAGGTCCTACAGCCCAGTCGCGCTGACGCTAGGGCCGCTTCACAGCCGGCGTGCCCCCCACCCACGACGATCACGTCGTAGTGGTCAAGAAAGTCCACGTTGTCCCGTCCGACTTTGAGCATACGCTGGCTTCTGCTGGTGAGTACCGGGATCCCAAAGGGCATCAGATTGTTTCAGCTTGTTTTTCCAGTTTAGCGAGAGGGGCAACGCCTGAGATTGTGGGGGCCCTTGACCCCAGCAGCGCCAGCCAGTCCCTTGCTCGTCACTTGACACTCCAGGGTAGGAACCTTCCTGCCTCTTGGCCAGAGCCAAATCCAGACTATTTTAGTCGGGTTTGGTTGACGGGCTAGATCGCGGGTGATAGGATTGACCTCGGGCTGGGTAAGCCAGATCCATTTCTCCCGCTGAAGGCTTCCTATGACGCCAACCCTTTCCCAACGCCTGCTTGGCTCTGCTGATTTGCCCTCCAACTCTGCCTTGCGTAACCCGCAGGTGGGCTTTAGCCGTTTGCGCTGCCGCGAATGTGGGGCCGAGTACGAGCCGGTCGCCAAGCACGTGTGCGACCTGTGTTTTGGCCCCCTGGAAGTGGTCTACGACTACGACTGGCTCAAGAGCGTCGTCAGCCGGCAGAGCATCCAAGCTGGGCCGCTGTCTATCTGGCGCTATCGGCCTTTCCTGCCGGTGGTTTCGGAGCGCCCTATCGATGTCGGCACCGGCATGACTCCCCTAGTGAAAGCGGAGCGGCTGGGGCGGCGACTGGGGTTAAAAAACCTCTACCTCAAGAACGATGCCGTCAACATGCCCACCCTCAGCTTCAAGGATCGGGTGGTGTCGGTAGCCTTGACCCGCGCCAAGGAGCTGGGCTTTACCACGGTCTCTTGCGCTAGCACGGGCAATTTGGCCAACTCCACGGCTGCCATTGCCGCCCATGCCGGCCTAGAGTGCACTATCTTCATCCCGGCGGATCTGGAGGCAGGCAAGGTACTGGGATCCCTCATCTACAGGCCCACCGTCATGGCTGTGGAGGGCAACTACGACCAGGTGAACCGCCTCTGCGCCGAGGTGGCGGATCGCTACGGCTGGGGCTTTGTCAACATCAACCTGCGCCCCTACTACGCAGAAGGCTCGAAAACCTTAGCCTACGAGGTGGCGGAGCAACTGGGCTGGCAACTGCCGGATCAGGTGGTGATCCCGCTGGCGTCGGGATCCCTGTACACTAAGGTTTACAAAGGTTTTCAGGAGTTCGTGAAGGTGGGCCTGGTGGCAGAAAAGCCGGTTATTTTCCACGGCGCCCAGGCCCGGGGCTGTGCGCCCATCGCCCAGGCCTTCCGCGAGGGGCGGGATTTTGTTACTCCCGTTAAGCCGAACACCATCGCCAAATCCATTGCCATCGGCAACCCTGCTGATGGCATCTATGCCCTGGAGATTGCCCGCAAGACCGGCGGCCAGATCGAGACGGCCACGGATCCCGAGATCATTGCCGGCATCAAGCTCCTAGCCGAGACTGAGGGCATCTTCACCGAGACGGCTGGCGGCACCACCGTTGCCGTGCTCAAACGCCTGGCCGAAGCCGGCCAGCTCGATCCCGAGGCGATTACGGTAGCCTATATTACCGGCAATGGCTTGAAAACCCAGGAGGCGGTGCAGGCGCATGTGGGCCACCCGCTGGTAATTTCGCCCAAGCTGGAGAGCTTTGAACAGGCGCTGGAGCGGGCCCGCACCCTGGAGCGGCTGGACTGGCAGGAGGCCTCGGTTTGAAGAGGGGGGATCCCCCAAGAACTTTCCTGGTACAGACCCGCCTTCGGGTCAAGGGGGTCAACGTGAACAATTCACGGCATTGACAGGGTGCTGCTACCTTGGTCTTCTAATGTTGGTCGATGGACGAAGCACTGGGCTTATGGCAGTCAAGGTGTTAATTCCCACCACGCTGCGGGCGCTCACCCGGAACCAGGAGGTGGTGAGTTGCGAGGGATCCACCATCCGTGAACTGCTGGAGGCTTTGGAGCAAAACTATCCAGGCATCAAGGCGCGGCTGTGCGATGAGAGGGGAGAATTGCGCCGCTTTGTCAATCTTTACGTTAACAGCGAAGACATTCGCTTCCTGAAAGGATCCGACACCCCTCTGCAGGATGGAGATGAGGTGAGCATTGTCCCTGCTGTGGCAGGGGGCTGAGGGCTAGTGAGCCTACGGTGGACGCTAGGGACTGGCTGAGCCAGCCAGCGCCGGTGGTAGCGCCTGCTCTGCTAGGCATGGTGCTGGTGCGACAATTTGCCGATGGGCTGCAGGTGCGGGCCCAGATTGTGGAAACAGAAGCCTACACAGCTGGGGATCCGGCCTGCCACGCCTATCGCCGTAAGACCCGCCGCAACCAGGTGATGTTTGGGCCGCCAGGGCATCTCTACGTCTATCGCATCTACGGCCTCTACCACTGTCTGAACATCGTCACCGACGCGGAGGGGATCGCGTCAGCCGTTCTAATCCGCGCAGCCCAGTTGGATTGCCTGCCGGAGTGGATCCCGGCCAATAAGCGCATGAAACCGGCGCGGGTGGCGGCGGGGCCAGGCCTGCTCTGTCAGGCGTTGCGCATTGACGGATCCCACAACGGCTGGCGGCTGGAGCCGGTGGCAGTCGGCCAGGAAGGCATTTGGCTGGAGGGATCCCCTGCCTGGGAAGCGCAGTTCCCCATTGTCCAGACCACCCGCATCGGCATTACCCGTGGGGTGGAGCTCCCGTGGCGCTGGTACATTAAGGGGCATCCGGCGGTATCTTGCTACTAGGAAGGCAAGATGAACCCAAGCCCTTCGCCAGTGAGGGAGCTTGTTGCTTCTGGCTGCTCTGCCGCTTGGGTCAGCCCCACCTCTTTGGCAGCAGAAACCTGGATTGCGCTAGGGGTGCCGGTAGTCCTCAGCTCTGCCTGGGGCGGAGGCAAGCTGGAGGGGTGTCGATCCCCAGAAGCGACGACACCGAAGGCTTCTGCTCGGGATCCCGTCTCTGACCGTTGGGCGAACAAAAACAGACCTGGCTTAGGAAGCATCAGATTGCAGCTGGCTTTTCGAAAGGGATTTGCGTAAGGATAGAGGGAGTGAGGAGTGCAACTCACCCTTTTGGGTGAGACAGATTAAGCATGAGTAGAGTTAGGGTTAAAGGCCCAGGACAGTGGTTCGGGGGCTTCTCCTTGCCGAATAGACGCTGGGGCGTGGCTGTCGGAAGGAAGGCAGCGGGGCAATTTCTGCCGGCTTTTAGGTAGTCGGTGTCAACATGAGGGGTTTGGGTTGCCGCCACTTCCCAGTTTGTGGAAGAGGATGAGCTGCACGATGCAACGATGGGTTTCCCCTGCGCTGCTCTCCCTGCCTGCACTCAGTGCCCTGGTGCTGGCCCTCTCAGCCTGCGGCAAGCTCTCTTCCTCGAATGTCTCTCCCAGCCTTGTTCCCCCTTCTACCCTGCAGCCAGTTTTCACGCCAACTCCCCTTGGTCTTTCCACCTTTGCCCTCACGCTCGAACAGGCCCGCCAATCGGGTTTGACGGTGCCCAGCAACCGCATCGTTTTGCTGCTCCAAGAACAGGGATCCGATCTGGTGGCCCAGCTGCCGGCTTCTGAGGTGGAGCGCTGGCTGGCCCGCACCCCTACCTGGCCGGGGGTGGAAGGGATCGACCTGAGCATTAACCTGGGCAGCTATCGCCAGACTGCCAACGCGCCCCTACGCCCGGGGCAACCAGCCACCTTCACCTTTACCGACCCGCCCGCTGGCGAAGCCGAGCTCAGGGCTGTCGCCTACCGGGGATCCACCACCTTGGCACAAGGAAAGGGATCCCTGACTCTTTCTGCCCGCTCTGGAAGCGCTGACAGCAGCAGTCGCCGCCTGAGCCTGCTGGTGCTCTCCGAGGTGGAAGTGCCGCTGCTGCACGCAGGGGCAGGGGTGCCGGCGCCTGGCCAGCCGTTGTTGCTGTCGGGGGAAAATCTGGAGCGGGTGGAAAGCGTTCTTTTTGCCTCAGCCGCCAATCCGGAGCGCATCCTGAGGGGGGAAATTCGCTCGCGCAGCCGCAACAGTCTGACGGTGATGCCGCCAGCCTCTCTTTCCGGCACGGTCTGGGTGGCGGTGGCCGACGCTGAAGGACAAGGACTGGGAACCTGGATTGACGAGTGGCCCACTCCAACCCCCACTCCTACAGCGGCCTCGGGCTGGCGAGTGGAGACCCTCCTCGATGGCCGCACCGCTGCGGCAGCCAAGCCGGAGGGCAGCAGCTCCGATAACGAGGGGGAGGCCGGGATCTCCCTGCAGCAGATCGGCGGCATTGCCGCAGACCCCGAGGGGTTCTTTTACTTAGCCGACCCGGCCCAGCACCGCATTTTCCGGCTTTCCCCCGAAGGGGAACTGGAGGTGTGGGCGGGCAGCGGCAAGGCCGGCCACCGGGATGGGGTGGCGGAGCAGGCCCAGTTTCACTCCCCCCAAGGGCTACTTTGGGATCCCAAGGGGGGGTTGTGGGTGGCCGACAGCGGCAACCATTGCCTGCGCTACATCAGCCGACAGCGGTGGGTGAGCACCTTTGCCGGCACCTGTTCAGCCGGCCACCGAGATGGAGAGCGCGACGAGGCGCAGTTTCGCGAACCCTTTGGCCTGGCCCTGGGTCTGGACGGCAGCCTTTACGTGGCCGATCGCGCCAACCGCCGCATCCGCCGCATCACTCCCACGGGCAAGGTGACGACGGCCGCTGGCACTGGCCAGCCGGGATCCGCGGATGGGCCGGCAGACCAAGCCCAGCTTCTGGAGCCGACAGCTCTGGCAGTGGACAAGGCGGGTAACCTCTGGATTGCCGATAGGCATCGCCTGCGCCGGCTCTCTGCCGACGGACACCTGACCACCCTCTCCCAGGCGGAAGCAGGCTACCGCGATGGCCCTCTGGCGGAGGCCCGTTTTCAAACCCTTGCGGGGCTGGCTTTCGACAGTGCGGGGGTCCTCTGGCTGGCCGACCAAGACAACCGCCGCATTCGCCGTCTTCAGCCCAGCGGGCAGGTCTCTACCCTGGCCGGGGGGGATGAGCCGGGCTGGCAGGATGGCCCGGTGGTCTCAGCTCGCTTCCAGCGGCCTGGCTCTCTGCTTGCCTTGCCAGACGGCAGCTTGGTAGTGGCGGATGCTGGCCTGCCTGGCTTGCGGCGTCTTAGCCGCGTCGTCCCCTAGCCCGCCACTCCCGTTTCGAGGGGATCTCCCTAGGTGCGACGGTGACGGGCCAGGGCCGCTTCGTAAGCCCGCCGACTGGCCTGCAGGGACTTTGCCAAATCCACCACGGGGCGGGGATAGTCTACCCCCAGCCGCACGCCAAACTGCTTTTGCTCAGCAGCGCTGAGGCGGTAGGGCTCGTGGATCTTGTCCCCCGGGATCCCGGCCAGCTCCGGCAGCCAGTGGCGTAGGTAGTGGCCCTGGGGATCGTAGTCGCGGGATTGCTTGGGAATGTGGAAGTAGCGAAAGCCGCGCGCATCGTTGCCCACGCCGGCGGTGTAGTTCCAGTTGCCGTAGTTGCTGGCCACGTCGTAGTCAATCAGCAGCGACTCAAACCATTCCGCCCCCAAGCGCCAGTCGATCCCCAGGTTCTTGGTGAGAAAGCTGGCCACATTCTGCCGCCCGCGGTTGGACATAAAGCCAGTGGCGGCCAACTCCCGCATGTTGGCATCCACCAGAGGGTAGCCGGTCTCGCCGCGGCACCAAGCCTGAAAGCGGTCCCAGTCCTGCTGCCAGGGGATGGGGATCCCTTGGATCCCCGAGGGACGAAACAGCTTGGCGCCATGCTTGGCCAGGATGAAGCGAAAGTAATCCCGCCACAGCAGCTCGAAGACCAGCCAGTAGGTGGATTCGTTGCGCACCCGCTCCTCCTCGTAGCGCTTGACTTCGGCATACACCGTGCGAGGAGAAAGGCAACCCAACGCCAACCAGGCAGAAAGACGCGAGCTGTCGTTGGGATCCAGCATGCCGTTGCGGGTTTCTTTGTAGACGCGCAGCCGATCCAGATCCCAGATATAGGTCTGCAGGCGCGCCTGGGCAGCGGTGCTGCCGCCGGTATAGACAAAGCGGGCGCGGGGATCCGGCGGCGGCAAGCTCAACCCCAGCTCCGCCAGAGTGGGCAGAGGGCCAGGGTCCAGCCCTGGCGGCAGGGGCGGCAGGGAGGGGATGGGCAGGGGAGCGCGAATGGCGGCCTTGGCTTCCACCTGCTGGCGGAAGCGGGTGAACACCTCCGGCAGGTCTGCCAGGGCAAAGGGGAGGTCAGCAGGATGGTAGAGAGTGTGGCCCCACTCCAGGTGCAGCGGGATCCCTAAGGGCTGAAGCGCTTGCTGCAGGGCCCTGGCAACCGCCTCCTCCTCCGTGCCCACCTCTTCGTGGGCATAGACAGCCTTCACCCCCCACTCCCGCGCCAGGGCCGGGATCACCTGCTCCGGCTGGCCTTGGCGGATGACCAGATCAGAGCCGCGGGCCCGAAGCTGCTGCCGCAGGTCAGCCAGGCTTTCCAGCAGGAACTGGGCGCGGAAAGGACCGGTCTTAGGAAAGCCAAAGGCCGTCCGGCCAAAGTGGCGCGGATCCAGGCAGTAGAGGGGAATGAGGAAGGATCCCTGCTGGCAAGCGCGCGTCAGCGGCTGGTGATCCAGCAGGCGCAAATCGGTCCGAAACCAAACCAGAACGGCCATTCTAGACGGATGCCGGCGCTTCCAGATCCCCTCGGCGTTTTCTCCTAGGGCGTCCCAACTCCGGGCTGGGGACAAAATAGGGCACTTGGGCAGCCGGGATGTGGACAGGAGCCTTAGTGCGGGGGTGATAGGTTTGCCGGGCCGGACGGGGCCGCAGCAAGAAGGTGCCAAAGCGCGCCAGCCGCACGGATCCTCCTTCCGCCAGACATTGGCTGATGCTGTCTAGCATTGCCTCTAGGGCAGCGGCAGCCATTTTGACGGTCAGGCCATCCACTTGCGCAGCCATCTGGCGGGCCAACAAACGGCGATTTAAATGGGGAGAAGCCACAGCTACCTAATCCCAACAACGGCAAGATAAACCAACACGCTTCTCTAGCAACAGCGCCAAAGCTGGCTACCCAGCCAAACACCCGCTTAGGGAAACTTGCTAGGCCACCTCCAGCGCTTCAGCGAGCCTTCTCCTGCGTCGGGTTGGAATCGACCTCCTCCACCTCACTTTCGAAAAACCAGTGCCGCGAGCGGTCAGGAAACTCCAGGATATAGCCAATGCCGCTGCCATCGACCACCCGCCGCGCCAGGACCACGCCCTCCTTGCCCACCAAGGCGCTCACCTCTTCCTGCCCGCGATCGCGAATGGAGCGCACCCTAACTTTATCGCCAACTTTGATCGCCATAACACCAGAGGTAACCGCGAAGAGCTTCACCACTCAAGATGGTACGGCAAAAGTAGCTATCCCTTTCCCCAAACTGGCCTGCGCCGGCCGACGCAGACGGCCATTGCTAAGATCGACAAGAGCGTTGTGCGCCGGGAAGACCGCCCCTGTGATTGCCCTGTCCCTAAAACCCGCCCATTGCTCCTGGAGCGTTATCAGCTTTCCCTCCACCCTCTACACTCAGCCGATTCTGGATCTGTTGGTTGCCAAAGTTCCTCCTCCCTGGAGGGCAGAGGTACGCCTGGGCCTGCAAGAAGCCCTCATCAACGCTGTCCGCCATGGCAATGGTCTGGATCCCAACAAGAGGGTGATCGTCGAATACACCAGCTCCGAGCGCTTCTACCAGTGGCTAGTGCGGGATCAGGGATCCGGCTTCTGTCCCCAGCAGGAGCTGCAGCGCTGCCGCTGCGGCCTCTTGGAAACAGAGGAATCGGGCCGGGGGGTGCTCCTGCTGACCCAAATCTTTGACTTCGTGGAATGGAACGAGACGGGCAACCAAGTCTATTTGGCCAAGTTCATCTACCCCGGCTGCCGCGATCCCTGGATAGTCTAATACCACTGCCAAAACAGCTTGCCCCTCTGGAGAAGCCAGCAGCCCCGATCGGGGTAGGGAGCTTCAGAGAACTTCAGGGTAGTAGTGGCAAAGGCAAAGCGAGTGGATGACCAGCGGGATCCCGAAAGCTGAGGCAGCCAGGTTTCCAGTAAGCCTAGGGATCCATATCCATAACCCAGGTTGCGGTGAGGTAGGGGAGCCACCAGGCGGCGCCAGGCGCGAGTGGCGCTCAAGGGGGGATCTGCCAGGGCCGCTTCCAGAGCCGCCAAAGACGAAGCCAGATAGGAATAGCCGTCCCGGTCAGCGTGATACACCTGGGCTAGCGGCGGCGGCTTTGGGATCGCGGGCAGGTTCTGAGGCAGCGCCTCTGCTAGGGGCTGGACTACGGGTTTGCTCCAGGCGGTGGCGACGCCGTGTTTTGTTGCCATCGACACCACCTGCCAGCCCTGGGCAATTGCCCGCTCATCCAGCGTCGGTGCCTCCGGCCTCTTGCCAACCCAGAGCCAGGCCGGTTTCCCATCCGCGGGTAGAAGGGCAAGGGCAAACTCTCCCGTTTCCGGCACCAGCCACTGCCAGTCCAGGTCGACCTGGGCTGGCCCCCACTGACCCGGATCCAGCGGCAATCCCAGAAGGCGGAGGGGCTGCACCTGGCCCAGGCTTTGCCAAAAGACAGCCCAGTTGCGGCCGGACACCAGCGCCAGCGTCTCGTCGGGCAGCTGACCAATAACCTGGGGACGAAAAGCTTCGCTCCTAGGCAGGGCGAAGTTGGCAGGCGTATGCCAAAGGGCAGCCGTTTCTGCTAGCAAACCCTGAAAGCTCACCCCTAGCCCCAGCCCCACCGCCTGTAAGGTCAACCCTTCGGCGGAGGCCGGCTGCGGATTTTGCCAGAAGGCCCAACCTACCTGCGCCGGTGGCAGCGCCTGGATGACCTGCCGAAACTGCGGCTCGGCCATGAGCGACAACTGCGGCACCTGCCAGGCATCGATAGCGGCGCGAAGGGCTGCTGCCTTCTCCGCCAACAGCACGTAGCGCTCCCCGAAAAGGGCTGCCGCAAACCCCGGCAACCCTGGCAGCGGACTGGAAACTACCTGGATGCCCTTGTAGGTGTCCACCTGGACCGGCAGACCGGCCAAACTCTGCCGCTCCCACAACAGGTTGAGCTCAAACTGCGCCAGCGCCGGCTTGCGGATTTCCAGGGCAACCAAGGTGCCCCACTCCGGCAAGCTGGCCAAGAGGGTGCTTTTTCCCAGCCAGGGCTGCACCTCCCGCTCGAAATTCAGGGATCCCCCCGCCAAGAGGGATCCCAGCCATCCTGGACCTTCGCTGGAGAAAAATTTGCGCCACTGCTGGCGGGTAGCGCGTCGCTGGGAGGCGGGGGTTGCCGCTTGCCAAAACGCCTGCAGATTTTCCAGGGGAACAGCTAGCAGCAGCAGCGCCTGGGTGGAGCGGGGGGCCAGGCCCACAATCGGCGGCAGCTCATGGCGAACCAGCAACAAGGCCAGCGGACTTTGGGCGAGCAGCCAAGCGATTACCCACACGCTCATGGCCGCCAGCAGGCCCAGACCAATTAGGATGCCGCGCCGGAGTTGCCCTTGTCCCATACCTCCATCCCCAGTCTGGAATAGACGCTGTCTTGCCGCAAAGCTGGCAGTTAGCACCGCGTAACTATCTTACCTGGGAGGGGAAGTTGGCTCCCCTTGCTTGCCGTTAACCGCCACCTAATAAAGAGTTTCCTGGAACAGCGGTGCGCTGACCCATGCTGAGGGGGGCGTGTTGGGCGGGCGCTTTTCCTTGAGGCTGGGGCAAGGCTAAGATAGCGGGAAAGGTTGTGTTGCCAGCCGGCTCATGCCCCTTGCCTCTGAGACTGACTCCTCGCAGCAAGCTGCGCCAGCGCAAGCGCCCACGCGGGTGCCCAATCCAGAGTTTCCCTACGAGGTCGAGATGACCTTGGTGGAGCACCTGGAGGAGCTGCGCCGCCGCCTCTTGGCCAGCCTCATTGCTGTGGGCCTGTGCATCGTCGCCTGTTTTTTGGGGGTAAACCGCCTTGTTGCTTTTCTGGAGGTGCCAGCCCAGGGGGTAACCTTCCTGCAACTGGCGCCGGGCGAGTACTTCTTCGTCTCCCTCAAGGTAGCGGCCTATGCCGGCTTGCTCTTGGCCACGCCCTTTTTGCTCTACCAAATCGTCCGCTTTGTGTTGCCAGGGCTAAGCGTCAAGGAGATCAGGCTGCTGGGACCGGCGGTGCTGGGATCCAGCCTCTTGTTTGTGGCGGGCTTAGCCTTTGCCTACTACCTTCTCATTCCGGCAGCGCTGAACTTCTTTATTCGCTATGGGGAAGGGGTAGTGGAGCAGGCATGGTCCATCGATCGCTACTTTGAGTTTGTGCTGCTGTTGATGTTCAGCACTGGCTTGGCCTTTCAGGTGCCAATTCTGCAGGCACTGCTGGGGGCTTTGGGGCTGGTAACTGCCGAGCAGATGCTCAAGGGCTGGCGCTACGTCGTTGTGGCTTCAGTGGTGGCGGGGGCCATTCTTACCCCTTCCACGGATCCCCTTACCCAGAGCCTCCTAGCCGGCGCGATCACGTTCCTGTACGGGTTGGGCGTTTTGCTGGTGAAGCTACTGGGTCGGTGACACGGGCGCTGGCTTGGGCAGCCTGGCTTCCCCGTGCGGGGAAAGCGGTTTGACCTTGGAAAGAAAGATGGACAAGCTCTACCTGCTCACCAAAATCCTTAGCGGTAACAGTCGAGACTGCAGCCCTGGTTAGGGCTGGAATACCAGCCTTTGGCAACAGCCGCACCCTTTGGCCAGCAGAAAGGCTCATTGGGGCAGAGGGAAAGTTTGTCCAATTTGTCTATCCCGGCAGGGGATCCGCCCCGCCCCTACCCTAGCTCAGGCGAGGGGGGTAGCTAGCTATGCGCCCCTAGTAAGGGGTGTGGGCAACAGTTGGCTGCTGTTTTCCATCTTCAGTAGCTGCTGCAGGGCCTTGGCCAGCGGGGACCGGCAGCAAAGCTTCCTACTGCTGCTCGCTGCCGAAGAGGCTGCTGCTGCAGAAGCGGATTTTCTGAACTTTCAAGAACGAGTTCTTGACCTCAGGGCTTCTATGCTTTCTTGGAGTTTTTGCCCCAAAACAAACCCCTATCCTGCTAGAACCTACGATCCTTCCTATCCAGTTGGCAGTTACTGGGACAGCACGATAGCAGACTCCAGTTGGCGACACCCAGCACCTCTGCAAGGGCAGGTGGAGGCTGAGGTAGCCATCATTGGGGGCGGGTTCACAGGGCTTTCGACAGCCCTGCACCTAGTCCGCGATCACGGCATTTCCGCCTGCCTGCTGGAGGCGGGATCCCTGGGCTGGGGAGCCTCGGGGCGTAACGGCGGTTTCTGCGGCGTGGGGGCAAGCTGCCTGACTCACGCCCAGATGGTACGGCGGGTAGGGCTAGCGGAGACGGAGCGCTACTACCGGGATCAATGGCAGGCAGTGGAAACCGTCCAGGAGCTGGCTGCTACCGAGGGCTTTTCCCTGGATGCCCAGGGCCAGGGCTGGTACGCGGTGGCCCATCGCCCCAGTGCTTGGCAGGAGTTGGAGGCGGAATACCAGATCTACACCCAGGTGGCCGGCTACCCCGTTCAGCTCCTTAGCCCCAAAGAGCTGCGGGAGCGGGGCTTCGACAGTCGGGAGAACTACGGCGCTCTCCACATTGGCATTGGTTTTGGCCTCAACCCCCTCAAGCTTACCCAGGGGCTAGCTCAGGCTGCCCGCCGGTGGGGAGCCCAGCTATACAGTGCTAGCCCGGTTATCGCCTGGGAGAAAGTGGGATCCTACCACCTTTGCCATACACCGGGGGGGACGGTGCGGGCGCGCCACCTGGTGATTGCCACCAACGGCTACACGCCAGCCCACCTCTATCCCCAACTGGCGGGATCCCTGCTGCCGGTGCTTTCCAACATCGTGGTGACCCGCCCCCTGACGCCAGCGGAGCAAAAAGCTCAGGGCTGGTGGGATCCGACCCCTGTCTACGACACGCGGCGGCTTCTGTTCTACTACCGTCTCTTGCCCGATGGGCGGCTGCTATTTGGGGGGCGGGATGGCACCTGCGACGACCCAGGGCAACGGCAGCGCCTGCAAGCTTGGATGGTGCAGCGGCTCTACCGCCTCTTTCCCGCCTGGGAGGGGGTGGAGATTGAGTACGCCTGGAATGGCTTGGTTTGCCTCTCCCGCCAGCTTCACCCTCACATCGGCCCTTCGCCGACGGATCCCAGCCTGTGGTACGGCCTAGCCTACCATGGCAGCGGTGTGGCCACGGGGGTGTGGGCGGGCAAAATCTTGGCTCAGGATATCGCCGGTAATCGACCCCAGATCAGTGCCCTCTTTCGTCAGCCGCCGCGGGTTTTCCCTTTCCCTGGCTTGCGGCTTCACTACCTGCGGTTGGGGTATCTTTGGTGGCAGTTGATAGACGGCTAGCTTCCCCAAGAGTGCGCGAGAAGCCCCTGGGCGCTGCCACCGCCCTGTCGTAATCTAGTCCTAGCCTGGCCCGAGAAAGCCCCCTAGCTTCTCGCCTTTTGGTTCCTATTCCCCTGAGGTGCCTCGTGCTGTCCCCATCTTGGCCTGAACAGGACTCTCTCCCCCTGAACCCAACAACTAGCCGCCAACAACAGCCCTCCGCCGGGGGGCAGCGGCTGGGGTTTGCTCTGCTGCTTGGCCTGCCTGCTATGTTTTTGCCCTGGCCTGCCTTTGCCCAAATTGCCGGATCCCTGCTCAATCCTCTGGTGGCTGCCTGGATTCGCTCTGAGGTGCAGCAGGTGGACAACTTGCAGGTGCAAATTGCCGGTTCCGACGCCCAGATTCTCAAGGGTCAGATCCCTCAAGCTCAGGTCTCAGGAGACAACCTCATCTACCAAGGCTTCCAGATCAGCCATCTGCGGCTGCGGGGCCAAGATATTCGCCTCAATGTGGGGGAAGCTATTCAAGGGCGCAGCCCCCTGCGGCTGTTGGCCCCTGTGCCAGTGCAGGTAAGCTTGCGCCTCACGGAAGCAGACTTGAATCGCACCCTTCAGGCTCCCCTCATCCAGTCGCAACTGGCCCAAGCGCGGGTGCAACTGCCCTTTGGAGAGCAAACGGTTCCCTTTTTAATCCGCCAGCCCCAGGTTGCCCTAGAGCCAGGGCGGCTACGCATCCGGGCCCAACTGGTTACTCCTGAGGGGGCGGAGGTGCCCGTTACGGTGGTGACTGGGCTGCAGGCTCAGGGCCCTAGCCAGTTGCGGCTGGTTAACCCTGTGTGGATAAGTAAAGGTCAGGAGATCCCTATCCCTGGCCTGGCAGATTTTCCCATCCAGTTGGATCCAGGTGTGCGCATTGATCGCTTGGAGCTGCAGCCCGGCCAGATCCTCTACGAGGGGATGTTGGTTATCTACCCGGAAGCGGCGACCCCAGCCCGGGGGTAGTTGCTGCTGCTGAATTCTCTCCCCCGCAAGCTGCAGGTAGCCAGATACCACTTGACCAAGTTGAGGGCAGCGTTGAAACTACCCTATAACCGAGCTGGCCCCAGCCACGCCTATCGCCACAATCCCTCCTCTCCAACTTCTCAAGGTGGGGTGACGCCTGTTCTCTGGGCCGGTGAGCCAATGATGGACGTAGGCAACAAGGCACGCCATGACACCCAAGTCGTGGCAAAGGCTACCCCCAGAAGTGCCTTGTTCTCGAAAATAGCGCTGGCTACTGCTCCCCAAAATAGAAGAGTCCTCCCTACCCCTGCCACGAGAGCCGAAAGGGCAAGCAGAGCAAAGGCTCTCAACCAAGCGAGTGGTCTGGGTAGCCAAACAGGCCAGCGCATAGAGACCTCCCAGAGAGTAAGTCACTCAGCTTAATCTTGCCCCAGCTTGTGTTCTCACTCAGCCGAGCTAGGGATCCCTGCCCATTCCGGCTGCCCGGGGCGCCGCCACTGCTCCCACCAAGCCAGCACCGATTCCGAGGGACTAGCGTCATGGCTGCCGTTAGCAGGAGGTGGTGGCGGCCAGCTGACAGACGTGGGGATTAGGCAACTGGGGGGGAGAGGTCGCAGGTTGCGGTAGTGGCTGCTGCGGATGGCTAGGATCTCCTGCTGGACAACCTCCAGGGGCTCGCCCAGCTGGAGCAACAGGTGACTGCACAGCCCCAAGCTGGCCTCAAATTCCGGGTGGACGACTTCTCTAGCCCCCAACTGGTAGAGCTGTTCAATGTCCTCTTCGTGAGTGGCCCGCACCACTACCTCCAAGTGGGGCGCCAGTTCTAGCGCTTGTTTGAGGCAGAGGCGGGTGCTTAGGCAATCTGGCAAGGCAATGACCAGGGCGCGAGCTTGGTTCAGGCGAGCTTTCTCCAGCACCAGGGCGCTGGCAGCATTGCCGTAGAGGTAGGGGATCCCCTGCGAGCGCAGCTGTTGGATGACCTGTTCCGAGGAGTCAACTACCAAAAGGGGATGGCGACGGGCCTGCAGAATGCGCACCACATCTTGCCCCACCCGACCGTAGCCACACACGACCACGTGGCCCTCTTGAGGAGCCCTGGCATCCAGGTCGCGAGGCCGCTCGTCTGCTGCTAGCCAGCGAGACAAGAAGGGGATCCCTTGCAGTTTCCTCAGCAGCCCCGGCGCGCCCTTAAGCAAAAAGGGAGTGACAAGCAAGGTAACAGCAGTGGTGCTGACAATGAGCAAATACAGCTGCCGCGACACCAGTCCCAGGGCCTGCCCCTCGCTGGCCAGGACAAAGGAAAACTCGCCAATCTGAGAAAGGCCCAGCCCTACCAACACCGCCGCCGGGAGGGGGTAGCCAAACAGCCCAGCCAGAGGCGCCACCAGGCAAAACTTGCCCACCATCACTAGCCCCACCAGCCCCAGAATCAGCGTCAGGTGGTCAGCAATGAAGCGGGGATCGATGAGCATGCCAATGGCAGCAAAAAAGAGGGCAGCAAACACATCCCGCAAGGGCTCTACGTAGGCCAGGGTTTGGTCGGCGTATTCCACTTCCGAAATCATCAGCCCCGCAATGAAAGCCCCGATCTCGCTGGAAAGGCCCAGCCGCTCGGTTAGGAGAGCAATCCCCACGCAGAGGCTGATGACCCCCAGTAGGAATACCTCTTTGTTCTCCTGCTGGGCCAATAGCCGCAGCAAGGCGGGCACCAGCCAAATACCCCCCAGCACTGCTCCTACTGCCACCAGGCCAATTTCCGCTACTGACTTAGCCAGGGATCCCGCCAGCTCTGGCAGGGGAGCATCCAAAGCTGGCAACACCGCCAGCATTAGCCCTACCGCCAAATCCTGCACGATCAAGATCCCCAGCATGGCCTGGGCCTGGGGCGTGCCCATCTGGTTGGTCTCGGTGAGGCTTTTGAGCACCACCGCCGTGGAAGACAAGGAGAGCACCGCTCCCAAAAAGATCCCCTGCACCGGCGTCAGCCAGCCACTGGCCATCGCTAGCACCGCTGTGACTGCAATCGTTAGGCCAATCTGCAAAAGGCCGCCGCCTAGAGCAATCCCGCGCACTTGGCGCAGCTCTTTGAGGGAAAACTCCACCCCCAAGGTAAACAGCAAAAAGGTCACGCCAAACTGGGCCAAGGTTTCCACCTGCACCACCTCTTTAATCCACCCCAGCCCTGTCGGCCCCACTAGGATCCCGGCTAGCAAGTAACCCAAAAGCACTGGCTGCCGCAGCAGTGCCGCTAGAAGCCCTCCTGCTGCCGCTGCCGCCAGTACTGTGGCAATGTCCAGAATCAGGCGAAAGTCTTCCTGCACAGGGACACCCACCCCGAAATATGAACTTTTGTAGCCGATCCTGAGGGCTCTTCCACGATACTGCTTCCCTCAGCCGCGTGGACAGATCCCCGCGCACTCCAGTCCAGCAGGGGTAGCCCCGGGGGAGAGCGGCCAAAATTTTTGTTAAAGGTTACCTAGAAAACCTCAAAACCGTAGCTTATAATACGAAATGAAGAAATCGTTCATCCTCTGGCGGGTTCAAGAGCAACCCCACAGCCAGAGGACGGAAGTAGGGAGCTATCCCGAAGGAACGCGCCTCAACCCCTGTAGCTGTTTGCAAAATATCCCAGCTCACCTCTCACCTTGGGAGGGGGAGGGGATACCAACAACTCTCAACTTTGGAGGCGAAGATGATGAAACTCTCTTACCGTGGTGTCGGTTACACCTTCTCACCGGCGACCGTGACCGTTTCCCCTGGCAAGGTGGGGGGCCGTTATCGAGGGCTGGACTGGCGGTTCCGCCACCTAACCAAGCCGCTGGTTTTGTCCACCAACTTGGACTTTCTCTACCGGGGAGTGGCCTATCGTCCCAGAGCGGCTGAGGCAGCAGCTCAAGAGATTCCAGCAGTAGCCTCCGAGGCGGCAGCAACCCCTGGCCGTTCCCACGTTTTGGATGAGCTAGCTCGTCGGCTGATGGCGGGCCACCAACGCGCTATTCGAATTCGGCAGCAGGCGATGCTGGTACGCGGTACAGAGCGGGTTGGCCTGCACACCAACGTGCGCAACTTCTGGAACCGTATCCAGGGGAAAGTGCACCCCACCTTCCGCTTGACCTACGACCGTACGCGAGTTAGCATGAGCTAACCTCCAGGCAAGTGCTTTGGGGGGATCCTCAAAGAGGCCCCTTGCAAGAGGCGCCAGAAGTCTTCCTGCTGCTAGCAGGGAGAAAGGCGCTGTTTTTTGTATCTCTCAGACTCGCGAGGAAGAGCCTAGTAACCTCCGCGGGGTCAAGAAAACTGGCTCTCCAAGGCTATAATGCCCTAGTGAGCTTTTGGGATTCTGTCTGTCTCAACTCGGGCAGCCTCTAGTTATTCATGCGCCCAATGCTTTGGATTTTGGCCCCAGTTTTGCTCCTATGCGTAGGTCTAGCGGCCTACGTGCTGACTGCTCGCAAGTATCGCTCTCCTGAGTCGGTAGCCCGCGCCTATGACGAGTGGACGCGGGACGGGATCCTGGAGTTTTACTGGGGCGAACACATCCACCTGGGCCACTACGGATCCCCGCCGCGGCGGAAAAACTTCGTCCAGGCTAAGCACGACTTTGTCCATGAGATGGTGCGCTGGGGCGGGCTGGATCGGCTGCCGCCGGGGTCAACAGTGCTGGATGTGGGCTGTGGCATTGGCGGCAGCTGCCGCATCTTGGCTCGCGACTATGGCTTTGTGGTAACCGGCATTACCATCAGTCCGCAGCAGGTGAAGCGGGCTCAAGAGCTCACCCCCCCTGATCTGCCTGTGCGGTTTCAGGTAGCCGACGCCCTCGACCTCCCCTTTCCCGACGCCAGCTTCGACGTTGTCTGGTCCATTGAGGCCGGCCCCCACATGCCAGACAAGGCCCGCTATGCTAGCGAGATGCTGCGGGTGCTCAAGCCAGGTGGCATTCTAGTGGTGGCAGACTGGAACCAGCGCGACGACCGCCAAAAGCCCCTCAACTTCTGGGAGCGCCTGGTGATGCGGCAGTTGCTGGACCAGTGGGCGCACCCTGCTTTTTCCAGCATCGAAGGCTTTGTGGAAGCGTTGGAAGCCACAGGGCTGCTAGAGGGGAGAGTGGAGACTGCTGACTGGACCCAAGAGACCCTTCCTTCTTGGTTAGATTCCATCTGGCAGGGGGTTGTCCGGCCGGAGGGGTTGCTAAAGTTTGGCTTGGTGGGCTTGATCAAGTCGCTGCGAGAGGTGCCCACTTTCTTGCTAATGCACCTGGCCTTCAGTACTGGCCTCTGCCGCTTTGGCATGTTCCGAGCCGTGCGAGCGGCCACGCCAGCTAACTCGAGTTGCGTGGAGGCAGTGGCCTACAGCACCTAACTACCCAAGTGGGAAATGACAGCCCTTGCTTCCCCTTTAGATACCTTGGAAGCCTTCTACGATGTGGTGATTGTCGGCGGAGGCATCACGGGTCTAACCCTAGCCTGTGCCCTCCGAGCCTCCGGCCTGCGTTTAGCCCTCGTTGAGGCCCAGTCGTCTGAGGCTGTTCGGCAACGCCCCCTGGCCTACGCCCTTTCGCCCCTGTCAATCCGCATCTTCCGGTCAATTGGCGTGTGGGAGGCCCTAGCTCCCCACATTACCCCCTTTGCCCAAGTCATTTTGACAGATGCCGACGCTCCCCAGCGGGTGACGTTTAGACCGGAGGATGTGGGGGAAACAGCAGTTTTCTACTGCGGCGAACATGCCTGGCTGCAGCAGGTGCTCCAGGAGCAGGTGGCTGCCGATCCCTGCATTACCTGCTACTACGAAGCCAGGGTGGAGCGAGTTACCTACGGGAAAAGCGCGGCTGAGGTGGAGCTGACAACAGCCCAGGGTCAGCGCCGACTGGCGACCTCGCTGGTAGTAGCCGCCGATGGTCTGCGCTCCCAGGTGCGGCAGTGGGCAGGGATCCCAAGCGACGGCTGGGACTACTGGCAGTCGTGTATCACTGCCCTGGTGGCCCCTGCCCAAGACCACCAAAACATCGCCTACGAACGCTTTTGGCCTGCTGGGCCCTTTGCCATCCTGCCCTTGCCTGGCAATCGCTGCCAGGTAGTTTGGATCTTGCCCCATGAGCAGGCCAAAGCCACGCTGGCTCTTTCTCAGGCCGACTTCTTGGCCGAGATGCAGCGCTACTATGGTTCCCAGGGCGGCTGCCTGACCTTGCTGAACCCGCCTCAGCTCTTCCCCGCTCGTCTGCGCCAGAGCCGCCGCTACTATCAGCACCGCTTGGCCTTGGTGGGAGATGCGGCTCACCACTGCCATCCAGTGGCTGGCCAAGGGCTAAACCTCGGTATCCGCGATGCTGCCGCCCTGGCCCAAGTGTTGCTGGAGGCTCGCAGGCGGCAGGAGGATCTGGGGGATGTTAGAGTCCTGCGGCGCTACGGCCGCCGTCGCCGTTGGGAAAACTGGGTGGTGCTGCTCTTTACCGACCTGCTCACCCGCACCTTCTCCAACTCCTACTGGCCCGTAGTGGTTGGGCGGCGCTGGGTTCTCCAGGGGATGATAGTTTTCCCGCCACTGCGGCGCTTTCTGCTGCGCCTGATGACTGGCCTGTGGGGGAGTCCTCCCTACAACCCCAGCTCCTCCTTGGCTTTTTGAGCTGCCCAAAGCATCTCCGCATCCTCGACCTGCAACCGGTTGGGCTTGGCAATCTCAGCGTAGAACTTTTCGTCGTAGGGGCGGGTTCGCACCACCACCGGCATGGGTACAGCATGGCCAAGGATCAGGGGCTGCTGCTTCGAATCCAGCTTAACTATCACCGTCTTCAGGTTCTGGTTGCCTGCCACTCGTGGGAGCACGGCCTTGACGACAGGACAAGTGCAGCTTGTAGGTGTCCTGCGGCTCAGGGCGAAAGCGCAGCTGACTAACCTGCTGCAGGGGCAGCCCTGGCTGCATCGGGATGGTGAGGGCAGAGTTGGTGCTGAAGCGCAAGAGCTCCTGCGGTTTAAGCAGCAGCTCGCTGCCCTACCCTACACGTCGAAAACGACCGCTGTCAGCGGCTCCAACTGAACCGTCAGCCGTTGTTCAAATTGCAGCCAAATGCGTCCTGCTGCCCAGGGGCTGGCTGAGAGGAGACCCACTGCAGCAACTCCCTTGGCAGTGACCCAACCTGCGGATCCGTTGCCCTCATGAACCCTCTACGCTGGAGCCCTCAACAATTGCAACTAGGGATCCTCAACAGATGTGAGGATCCCTTCTCTGCCTCAAGGAGGGGGAAGATTTCCCACCCACCGTACCTCCCTGAAACGCTGGCATTACTAGAGAGAACCTCGACAAGGTAGGTGATGGGAAATCAGTCGACGCGCTCCAGCTTGATGTTGTGGTGGCCCAACTTGATCTCAAACTGATCTCCGGGCTTGAGTCCCATTTTCTTTGTATAGGCGGCCCCAATTAGGATGTTGCCGTTCTTATGAACCGAAACCCGGAAGGTAGGAGCGCGACCGCGGGAACCGTTCTCATCACTGGTACCGAGATCTACCCCAATAGCCTTGAGCAAGGCGTTGTTGAACTGCATCAGATTTACTCGCTCCTGGCCGTTCTTGGTATAGGTGACGTAACCGCAAGCGCGAGCTTTCTCCTTGGGATCTGCGTTTCCCATGGAGGTTACCTTGTCGAGGAGCTCTTGGCCAGTGAGTGGCTTCGGCTTTCCGGTCGTAGTCATATCAAGCGCGTTTAAGGACAACAGTTAGTGTAGCCAAAAACAAATAGCGATTGCAATAGAGTTGCCTTCAGCTCTTTCTTATCTTGTTAGACTTGTTAGAAGGGATAAGTTTGGCAACCGAGTAGGATCTAAGGAGGCGGGTGCGCAAAGCCGCAGTAGTGAATTCTGTCTAGGGGACGGAGCCTGTAGAGTTGGGTTGGACTTTTGCAAAGAGGGGTTCTCCGCAGGCAAGCCATAGGCTTGCAAGTGCTGTTCTCAGCTAGGTCTACTGTCGGAGTACTAGCGCCTTTGGGCGAGGGATTTGTGTCGCTGGCAGGAGGCAAAAGTAGGGAAACTGGAAGCAAGGCTGTTTGAGTGTTCACTGATATGGATCTCTTTTGGTCGGGGCGGCGTCTTTTGGTTGGGGTGAGCGGGGGAATTGCAGCCTACAAAACGGCAGCCTTGGTGTCAGCTCTGGCGCAGCAGGGGGCAGAAGTAAGGGTGGTTTTAACCAGAGCCGCCGAGCAGTTTATCTCCCCGCTGACCTTTGCTACCCTGTCCCGTCAGCCAGTTTTTACGGATGCCGAGTTTTGGCAAGCTACGCGGGGGCGACCCCTGCACATTGAGCTGGGGGAATGGGCCGAGGCTCTCCTGATTGCGCCGCTTTCGGCCAACACCTTAGGCAAGCTAGCCCAGGGGCTGGCGGACAATTTGCTCACCAATGTGGTTTTGGCTTCCCGCTGTCCGGTGGCCTTGGCGCCGGCCATGAATACACACATGTGGAAGGCTGAGGCGGTGGTGGAGAATTGGCAGCGACTGCAACGGGATCCCCGCTTTTGGGCCTTGCCTACTGCCAGTGGCCGCCTGGCCTGCGATGCGGTGGGGGAAGGACGGATGCTGGAGCCGGAGGTGTTGCAGGAGTACGTGCGGGCTTTGTTTTGGACAGGGGGGAAAAAAGATTGGCAGGGCAAGCGGGTGTTGGTGACAGGGGGGGGTACACGGGAGCCCATTGACGCCGTGCGTTTCATCGGCAACCCGGCCAGTGGACGGATGGGGGTGGCGCTGGCGGTGGCTGCCGCCTGCCGAGGTGCCAAGGTTACCCTGGTGCACGGGCCACTGGGGATCCCCTTTGATCCAGCACCCTTCGCCATTCGGGCCATCCCTGTGCAGACAGCAGCCCAACTGGAGCAGGTTTTGCAGGCCGAGTTTCCCCAGGCCGATCTCCTGTGGATGGCAGCAGCGGTGGGGGATGTGCGACCTGTGCAGACCTACACGGGCAAGCTGGCTAAGACTGAGCTGCCGTCGCTGCTGGCTTTGGAACCCGTCCCTGATCTGGTGGCAGCTTTGGCCCGCCAGCGACGTCCCGGCCAGCGCCTGATTGGCTTTGCTGCCCAGAGCGGGGATCCTCTTCCCCTAGCCCGCAAGAAGCTCCAGCAAAAAGGGCTAGACGCCATCGTAGCCAACCCCATTGACCAGCCGGAGAGCGGCTTTGGCAGCAGCCACAACCAGGGCTATTGGATCCCGCGTCAGGGAGATCCCGAGCGGCTCCCCCTGGCCCCCAAGGCTACCCTGGCCCATCGGCTGCTGGATCTGGCCCTGCAACTGGACCTAGGCTGAAAGCTACCTCTGGCACTCCTCGTTTTGAGAGGCTGGAGAGAGCTCCTGGCAGGGGAAGCTCAGCAGCCCCTACCCGCGCCTCCCCAGCAACGGCTAGACTGCTTCGGGGGATGTCCAGACGGTGGCTCTTGCTTTGGGCAGTTCTATTCTCCGCAAAGTCTCAAAGCTGCAGCGGCAGCCGCTTTATCTGAAAATGGAACTAGCTATTGGTCTTCATCTTTGGAGCTATGACTCTGGCGGATGCAAATTTCCCGGCTCGTTCTGCAGCAGGTTGGCAGAAAGTTCTAAACGTCTTGCCGTTTCTGCTGCTGGCGGGGGTTCCCCTCTCCTGGATAGGCCACCTTCGGGGTTGGGATCCCAACCTAATCTTCCTCTGCGCCGCTTTGGCAGTGGTGGCTTTGGCCAAGTTTACCGGCCAGGCCACAGAAGAGATTGCTGCCTTGACGGGGCCGATGATTGGGGGGCTGGTCAACGCCACCTTTGGCAATGCCACCGAGCTCATCCTTGGCCTGGTGGCCCTGCGGGCTGGCCTGGTGGAGGTGGTCAAGGCTTCCATCACTGGCGCCATCATCAGCAACCTGCTCCTGGTGGCTGGCTTGGCCATGCTTCTGGGCGGGATCAAGTTTCGCGAGCAGAGCTTTCGGCCTGAGGTAGCGCGCATGAACGCCTCAGTAATGAACCTGGCCGTGGTGGCGCTGATCCTGCCCAGCGTGGTTACCTATGCCGATGCCAATTTGGGCGAGATCTCGATTCAGGAGCTCTCGACGGCAGTGGCTCTGGTGTTGCTAGTCGTCTACGGTCTCACCTTGCTCTTTTCCCTCAAAACCCACAGCTACCTCTACAGCATTCACGAAGCTGAAGCCGCGGAAGAGGAAGCCGCTGCCCGTCTTGCCCCCAATCCGGTTCCGCAGGCAGAGGGATCCATCCCCCAGATCTTGACGGCCTCGTCGGAGCAAAGTCGGCTGTGGCCCTGGGTGCTCGCTCTTTTGGGGCTAACGGTGCTAGTGGCCCTTGAGTCGGAGCTGCTGGTGGATACCCTGGAGACAGCCCTCGAGCAGTTGCAAGTCACGCCCCTGTTTATGGGGGTGATTCTGCTGCCAATCATCGGCAATGCGGCCGAACACGCGACGGCAATCACAGTGGCCTTGAAAAACAAGATGGATCTCTCCTTCTCGGTGGCCCTGGGCTCGACGATGCAGATTGCCCTGTTCGTGGCTCCTCTCTTGGTGCTGGCCGGTAGCCTTCTCGGCCAACCGATGAACTTTAACTTCGGGCCAGTGGAGTTGGTGGCAATTGCTGTCTCCGTGCTGCTGGTTAACTCCGTTACCAGCGACGGGCGTTCCAATTGGTTGGAGGGGCTTTTGCTCTTGGCCACCTATGCCATTCTTGGGATTGCCTTTTTCTTCTTGGAGTAACTGCGCCTGCTGGTAGACAAAAAACCCAGCTTTGTCCCTCAAGAGCGCTCCCTCCCGCTCCAAGGAGGTGGGCCGACTTCTACTCATCGCCAATGATTTCTGGCTGGGTCAGCTCATCCGACATCTCGAGGATGGCGCGGCGAATGGGCTTCATCCAGCCTTCTTCGACATCGTCGGGATCCTCATAGCGGCGACGCTTGGCACGATTAGCTACCTGTACGGTAATGCGATAGCGATTTTTGGAAGCGTTAATCAATGCCTCTACCCGACGCATGAGTTCGTCGTTGTCGATGGCCAAGTGAGGGTTGCGGGACACCATAGTTGGAGTCTTCCTGTTCCTGAGTAAATCGTAGCGTAAGGGGGCCGAGTAGACTGGCATAGAAGTCCCAAGCTTAGAACCCGCGACCTGCTGACTTGCGCACTGCAATGAGGCTACTGCTGGTGCCTAGGGAAATTCCCATCCCCAAAAGCAAAAGCGGTAAGAACCAAGCCTTCAGGGGATCCGAACCTGCCTGGAACACTTTGATCAAGGGCAGGGCAATGAGCTGCTCCAGCGCCTCCTGCAGCAACTGCCGGGATCCCAGAACCAAGCCCCAAGCCCCCAGGGCACTGATCAACCCAAACAGGCAGCCCTGCAAAACAAAGGGCAGGTAGATCCAGGCTGCTGTTGCCCCCACCAGCTGCATCACCTCAATCTCCCGCCGCCGGGCGATGACGACAAGGCGAATGGTAGTGGTGGTTACAGCCACCGCGGCCAGGGTCAGCACCCCAAGGACGCCCAGGGATCCCAGCCGCAGCAGCTCCTGAAGCTGGGCCAGTTCCTCCACAACACGGCTGCCGTAGTATACCTCGTCCACCCCTTCCAGGCGACGGATCTGCTCAGCCACTTGAGCCAGGGTTGCGGCAGAATCCGCCTTGACCCGCAGGGTATCTACGAGGGGGTTTTCTCCCAACTGGGTTTCCAGGGCCGCCTCATCTTGGATCCCCATCTCCAGCAAAAGGTCGCGCCAGGCCTGCTCTTTGGTGATCACCCTCACCGCTTCTACATGAGGCAGTTGGGCAACTTGCGGCTCCAGCTCCACCCCCTGGCGCCCCGGCTCTAGATAAACGGAGATCTCCAGTTGTCCTCCCAGGGAGCGCACCGCCGCCTCCACGCCCCAAGACAGCTCCAAGCCGATCCCGACCAAAAACAGCAACACCAGCAGGGTGCTGATAGCAGCCCAGTTCAGCCAGCCTCCCCGCCGCAACCCCAAAAGGGTCTCCTGCAGGAGATAGCGGATCTTATAGAGAAATGGCATGCTGCCTACCGCCACCTAAACCCAAGTTGGGATTCCAGCCCTCTGGAGCGCCGCCTTGCGTTGGGAATCCCAGCAGATCCTCAGCCCATATCATACAGACGTCCTCCTTCTATGCGCACCACCCGGTGGCCGGCCCGCTCCACAAGATAGGGGTCGTGGCTGGTCATGATGACAGTCACCCCAAAAGAATTGAGCCGCTCCAAAATCTGAAGGACCAACAGCGAGTTTTCCGGATCCAGGTTGCCCGTTGGCTCGTCTGCTAGCAGCAGCACCGGCAGGTTGACAATGGCACGGGCCAGGCTGAGGCGCTGCTGTT
This sequence comes from Synechococcus sp. W70.1, assembly GCF_047461515.1. Taxonomy (NCBI): domain Bacteria; kingdom Bacillati; phylum Cyanobacteriota; class Cyanophyceae; order Synechococcales; family Synechococcaceae; genus Synechococcus; species Synechococcus sp. W70.1. Next base: position 34,005 of record NZ_JANSHH010000033.1, on the reverse strand, counting down.
CTCCCCCTGAAAGTTCGTGGGGAAAGCGATCCTCCTTGTCAGCCAGCCCCACCATCTTCAGGGTTGGCCCGAGGCGGCGGCGAATTTCTGCTGGGGAGAGCCCTTGGGCGCGCAGGACAAAGGCCACGTTTTCCGCTAGGGTGCGATTGGCCAACAGGCGATAGTCTTGAAAGACCACTCCCAAACGCCGCCGCAACATCGCCAGGGGACGGGAGGAAATCCGGTAGGGCCGCTGCCGACCTTCCGAAGAAAACAGGCACACCCCATCCACCATCACCGTGCCTTTGGTGGCCTGTTCAGCCCCGTAGAGCAGCCGCAGGAGGGTGGATTTGCCCGCTCCCGAGGCCCCCGTTAGGAAGACAAACTCGCCGCGGCGCACCTCCCAGTCTACCTCCCGCAAGATCCACTCGCCGTTGGGAAAGACTTTGCTCACACCCCGCAGCAACACCATGCTCTCGGAGCCGCTTGGCAGGGATCGCGGGCGAGGTTGAAGGCCTAAGTCCGTTAAAGCTGGAAGAGAGAGGCTTGGGCTTGGATTGGCCAAGTAGCAAGAAGCATAGCCAACGGGCTGACCAGCCATATGGAAAAACGCGGCGCACAGATCCCCAGACTTAGCCGTGGCAAGGAGCGCCACCCTCTACAACCCTGGCCTGCAAGCGAGCCACTGCTTCTTCCGGGAGCCGTTTGCCCTGCTTGTGCCAGCGGAGCGGCGTCCTTAGAGCTCCCGGCTTTAGCCGTAGGGTAGTTTACAGCAAAGCACCTACAAGGAGGAAGCCGGGGAGGAGGAGGAAGACCACAGCACTTGCCAGGCAAACCTGGGCAGAGCCAGCATGCGTCGCCAGCGCCAGGGTTCCTGATAGAGACGATACAGCCATTCCAGGTGATGGTCGCGCCACCAGCGGGGGGCCCGTCGTTTTTGCCCAGCCCAAATGTCGAAGCTGCCGCCTACTCCCATCCAGATGGCTTGGGGCAAAAGAGCTCGCCAGCGAGCAATCCACAGCTCTTGGCGCGGGGAGCCCAGCCCTACCCACACCAGTTGCGGCTGAAAAGCCTGGAGAGCTGGCAGCAGGTTTTCCTCCTCGGCGGGGGAGAAGTAGCCGTGGTGGCCCCAGATGGCCAAGGAAGAAAAGCGGGCTTGCCAATGCTGAATCGCGGCCCGGTTGACCTCCGGCTTCCCCCCCACCAAAGCCAGGCGCCACCCCCGCGCGGCTGCCTTCGAGATTAGGGCTTCGGCCAGCTCAATCCCTGGCACCCGCTGGACGCGGATCCCCTGCCGCCGCAACGCCCACACTACCCCAATGCCGTCTGGGATCACCAGCTCGGCCTCCTGCAGCACTTGGGCAAAGGCCGGATCCCGCTGCGCCTGCACGATCATCTCCGGGTTGCAGGTAACCACCTGGGCGCCCAGACCCTGGCTGATGCGGGCTTCAATCCAGGCAGCGTAGCTCTGCAGGTGGGCTTCCGGCAGGGTAAGGTGCAGGTTGACGCCCAAGAGGGGGCAGGTGACCAGCGACATGCCACGAGGGGGGAGAGGACTTGCTTCCCAATTCAAATTGTGCCAGCAAAAAAGAGCGCCATCCTAATCCCCATGCTCCCCGAACGGCTTTCTCCAAGCGGTGTTGCTCCTTGCGAGGGGCGCTGGCTCTGGCGGGGCCAGTCCATCCGCTACCAGCAGGCGGGATCTGCTGGCCCAGCGGTGGTGCTCATCCACGGTTTTGGCGCCAGCAGCGACCACTGGCGGAAGAATTTGCCGGAGCTGGGGCGGCACTGCCGCGTGTACGCCCTTGACCTTCTGGGATTTGGGGGATCCGCCAAGCCCTTGCCCGGATCCCCGCTCCCCTACACCTTCGAAACCTGGGGCGCCCAGGTGGCCGATTTTGGGCGCGAGGTGGTGGGAGAGCCGGCTTATCTGGTGGGCAACTCCATTGGCTGCATTGTGGCCTTGCAGGCGGCTGTTTTGGAGCCAGCCCAGGTCTTGGGAGTGGCGATGTTGGATCCCTCGCTGCGGCTGCTGCACGAGCGCAAGCGACACCAGCTCCCCTGGCTGCGCCGCTGGACTGCTTCTCTGCTGCAGTTCCTGCTGGGGTGGCCCCCCTTCGGGCGGTTTTTCTTTGCCCAGCTAGCTCAGCCCCGAGCCATTCGCCAGATCCTCCTCCAAGCCTATGGGCGCAAGGAGGCAGTTACGGAGGATCTAGTGCAGCTTTTGCTGCAACCGGCTCTCGATCCAGGGGCGGCAGAGGTCTTCTTGGCTTTTGTCCGCTACTCCCAGGGGCCCTTGGCCGAAGATCTCCTGCCGCAGGTCACCTGCCCCGTTCTCATCCTCTGGGGGGAGGCAGATCCCTGGGAGCCCATTGCCCTAGGGCGAGCCCTGGCCGAGTTTCCCTGCGTGGTGGGGTTTATCCCCCTGCCGGGGGTGGGCCACTGCCCCCAAGATGAGGCGCCGGAGCTGGTCAACCCGCTGCTCCTAGCCTGGATCCGGGATCCGCACGGCCTAGGTGCTCCAGTTGATCCAGGTTGGGTCCACTCAGCCGGAAGGCCTGGCCAAACCCCTGGATGAAGCTGCCCCCAGTGGGGGTGATCTGACAGAAGTGGAAGTCCGCTAGCCCCAGGATTATCTCGGCAATCTCGTACTTGGAGCGGTAGAGGACCTCGAACCCCTGGACTTGGGCCTCCTCGCGGCTGAGGAACTGGGCTGTTCCACTGACCATTAGCCGCGGCAAGGCGTGGTTGCTGCGCGGATCCCCTGCCGTGGGCGGCTCGTGGATGAGCAGGCCGACCCGCGGATCCTCCCGCAGGGCCTGAGTGTGGGGGGAAAGGTCGCTAATGACGATGGCAAAACGCAGGGGATCCCACTGCACCACAAACGGCACCAGCGACACCGCCGGCGCTCCCCGCTCCAGCACTGCCAGACTGGCTACTGGCTGGGTCTCCAGCAGTGCTCGCAACTTTTCCTGGGCTGACATGGCTGCTCCCATAGCCGCTGCTATTATCCCCAACCTGGCTTGGCTTGAGAAGAGTGGGATGTAGTCTTCGGGTTGCAGGGGAGCGGGAGGGAGCAAAATCCCGCGTCTCAGTCACCGAGCTCGCACCTCTTCACGAAAGCCACAACCCTGCTTACCCAGCTTTCTCAACAAAACTTTACAATCCTCCATAGAGCAGGCTACACTCCATAAAGAAGGGATAAGGAGAACTCCATGAGCAGATATCGCTCCGTGGTTGTCGAAGACGGTGGCCGCCTCAACAACTACGCCATTGAGCCAGAGATGTACGTAGACCCTGTTCCACGGGTGGGCTTTACTGAGTATGCGGAGCGCTTGAACGGGCGCTTGGCGATGATTGGCTTTGTGGCGCTGGTTTTGTTTGAAGCGCTATCCGGCACCACCCTCATCGGCTGGCTACAGGCCTTGGGTCGCTAGGAGAAGGGAAGGCAAGCGGGAGCTTCCGAAGAGCTTCTCTTGCCTTCTTTGTAGCTAGGGACCAGGCATCTCCCAGCGTAGCTCTACATGGGTGTAGCCTTCCGGGGTTTGGGTGCGGTGCCAAGAGCCCTTGGGTAGGTAGCGGGCGATGGTATTCATGGCCTTGCTGCCGTAGCCGCCGCCCGGGGTAGGGGCGTACTCTATGCCGTCGTTGATAATTGACAGACAGCAGAGGCGATCCCTTTGAACCAGCGACACCTTGACAAAGGAGGCGTTGCCCTTGGGAGGCTGGACATGGGCAATGACGTTGCCGATGGCCTCTCGCAAAAAGCGCAAGATGTCCTCCCGTTGGTCAAACCACTCACTGGTATTGGGCTCCGCTAAGGGCTGTAGGTGGCGCTCCACAGGTAAAGTCAGGCTGCCCGTTTGGATGAGCTCGTCCAGGTAGGTGTCGATGCCCCGGTGCAGCCCTTCCCGCAAGCTAGGGGAAATGTGCAGCTTGGTGGCCAGGGTGCGCACGTCATTGAGCTGGGCGCGAATGCCCCGCCCAATTTGCTCCAGTTGCTCCAGCAGACGATCGTAAATAGCCGGATTGGGAGCCCTGCCCTGCTGCTGTTGCCATTGCAAGCTCTCCAGCTCGTCCATGACCACCTTCAGCTCCTGCAGCTCGCGATCGTGGATGTCGGTGGCTACCCGGTAAAGGAGCTTACGGGCTTGGTCAATGGCTGCCTCCTGCTCAGCCCGGCGCAGGCGCTCTAACTCCTGCTGTTGAGCCAAAAGCCGCTGGTGGTTTTCCAAGATCACCAGGGTCAGCAGCAAGCTCACCCCCGTCAGGCCAACGGCCAAAGCTGGCAAGGTCAGCGGCCAAATCCAACGCCCCAGCAAGAATTGGGCCACAGCCCAGCCCTCGTAAACGGCTAGCCCTAGTAGCGGCAAGAGGAGAGAGCGCGCCTGTTTCCAGCGGCTTTCGCGCGAAGAGGGTCGATAGCGCACCAAGAGCAGGCCCGTTGCCGCGCCTAGGAGGAAGACAACTCCCGCTGCTAGCTCCGCCGGCAGGGATCGGTACACCTGGCCAGTGAGCAGGCTGGAGAGGATTTGCGCCTGGAGTTCTACTGCCGCAATCTGGGATCCGTCCGCTGTCCGCACGGGAAAGGTCTCGGGGTAGCCGCCCACAAAGCCGACCAGAACAATCTTGTCCTGCAGTTGACGAGCTACCTCGGGCTTGAGGGGAGGGATCCCTTCATGAGCGCCGCAAGTCTGGCCGAGGTTGAGCTGGAGGGGCGGACAAACCTGTTCGACAGGGAGGATGGGAATGGAGTGTTGGGCGCCGAGAGGGTTGAATTGCACCGGCCGGAAGCCCCGCTCGCGCAGCCAGCGGCTGGCCCGCTCTGGATCGTACTTGGCAAAAGCCAAGGCCTCCACCGAGGCAAACATCTGCTCCTTTTGGCTGTCGCGGCGCAGGTAGAGCCCTCGCAACTGGGCCTGGCGCAGGATCCCAGCCCCATCCAGGCGGTGTTGCACCACTCCCTGAACATGTTCTGGTGCTACCAAATACTCGAGCCGTAGGGAGGAAAAAGGCAAGAAGTGGTTGTAGATGGTGATCTCAGGGCGGCCAAAGCTCTCACTGCTGCGGGTAGCCAGAACTACGCGATCCGGGTAGCGCTGGACTACCTGACGCAGGGGAGCATCCAGATCCTCGTCACCCAGCGTCTGGGGCACCACAAAGCTACTGGGCAGATTCAGCACCACCACCCTGGCTTCTGCTTCTTCCAGTAAGCGCAGGGTCAGGGCAGCGTAGTTGGAGCGCTCCAGGAGAAAGTCAACATGGGGATGAGGCTTGCTCTCTCCGCTTCCCCCCTGTCCTTCGAGGCGGCCATCGATGCCAACGATTGCCACCTCCGGGGAAGGCTGCTGGGGGCCGCGCAGGGCATAGAGCCATTCTTGGGCATCGCTCTCAAGCCGCACCAGCAAGGGGTGCTGAGCGGAAAGGTTGAGCAAGGCAGCCCACCCCAGCCCCCAAGCCAAGGCCCAGCCCACTTCGCCGCGGGAGGCAGCTAGTTGAGCGGGCAAGCCAGAACCTTGGCCCCTACGGGACTGGGGAGAAACCCTAGCCTCAACGGCGGTGGCTGCGCACCCGCGCCGCTTCCTCAGGGCTAATGCCAAGCCGAGTGAGGTTGACCCGGCCCTTGTGATCAATGCTGCGAACCTTGACCACCACTTCGTCCTCCACGGCAACTTCATCTTCTACTCGGGTGACACGGTACTCCGCCAGCTGCGAGATGTGGATCATGCCCTCCTTACCGGGCAGGAACTCCACAAAAGCGCCAATGGGGAGGATGCGGGTCACCCGGCCCAGGTAAACTTGCCCCTCCTCCACTCGCCGCACCAGGTTTTCAATCATCGCCCGCGCCGCTTCGGCCTGGCCGCTGACGGTGGAAGACACTGTGATCGTGCCGTCGTCGCTAATGTCTACCTTGGCTCCTGTGGCTTCAGTAATGCTGCGCACCATCTTGCCGCCAGGGCCGATGATCTTGCCGATGTCTTCTGGATCCACCTTGAAGGTGAGCAGACGGGGAGCCGTTTTGGCCAACTGCGGCCGGGGGGCAGGAATGACCTCCAGCATCTTGTCGAGGATGGAGTCGCGCCCAGCCTTGGCTTGCAGGAGAGCCTTCTCGAGGATGTCAACAGTGATGCCGGTAATTTTCATGTCCATTTGCAAGGCGGTGATCCCTGCCCGCGTGCCGGCCACCTTGAAGTCCATGTCGCCCAAAAAGTCCTCGATCCCTTGGATGTCCGTGAGGATGCGCACCTCATCCCCTTCTTTGATGAGGCCCATGGCCACGCCGCTGACCGGTGCCTTGATCGGCACCCCGGCATCCATCAAAGACAGGGTAGAGCCGCAGACCGAAGCCATTGAGGTGGAGCCATTGGAAGAGAGCACCTCCGAGACCACCCGCACCACGTAGGGAAACTCCTCCTCCTTGGGCAACACGGGCACCAGGGCCCGCTCCGCCAGCGCCCCATGGCCAATCTCCCGCCGCCCTGGCGAACGAGAGGGCCGCACCTCTCCCACGGAAAAGCCAGGGAAGTTGTAGTGGTGCATGTAGCGCTTTTCGTCCACGGGGTGGAGGTCGTCCAACTCCTGGGCATCGCCAGGGGTGCCAAGAGTGGTAATGGAAAGAACCTGAGTGAGGCCGCGGTTGAACAGAGCACTGCCGTGGACTCGCGGGATCAAGCCCACTCGGCAAGAGACTGGCCGCACCTCATCCAGCTTGCGCCCATCTACCCGCACCCCCTCTTCCAGGATCTGTCGGCGCATCAGCTTCTTGAGGAGAGCCTTGAACTGGTTGTCCAACTCCTTGGGGTTTTCCAGCAGGTAAAGCCGCAAGGGATCCCCCTCTGGCCGTTCTTGGATTTGGGCCGCCAGCTTGGCCTTGATGGCCTCCAGTTGCTGCTCGCGGCTGGTCTTGTCCAAAAACTGCTTGAGGACAGCGCGAATCTCCTCCTGGGCCTGTTCTGCTACGAAGGCAACCAGCTCCTCATTGACGGGGGGTGGAGGTAGCTCTACACGAGGGATGTTGAGATCGACAAGGACTTGCTGTTGAGCTTTGAGGAGCTCCTGAACAGCCTCGAATCCAAACTCGATAGCCTCGACCATGTCCTTTTCCGGCAGCTGCTTGGCGCCTGCCTCGACCATGATCACGCCGTCGGCGCAGCCAGCTACCACCAGATCCAGGTCGCCAGCCTCGATTTCGGCGTAGGTGGGGTTGATGATAAACTCATCCTGGAGTAGGCCCACCCGCACCGCTGCCACCGGGCCGTTGAAGGGAATGCGGGCGCCGTGGAGGGCCAGCGAGGCTCCCAAGATGCACAGCACGTCAGGGGGCACCTTGTCGTCCACAGAGAGGGTAGTGGCTACAATTTGTACGTCATCCCGCAGCCACTCCGGGAACAAGGGCCGCAGGGGTCGGTCGATGAGACGCGAGATCAGAGTAGCCCGCTCCGGGGGCCGACCCTCGCGCCGCAGATAACTCCCTGGGATCCGACCAGCAGCGTAGAGGCGCTCCTCGTAGTCCACCAGCAACGGCAAAAAGTCAGCCCCCTCGCGATTTGCCTGGCGGGTAGCCGTGACCAAGACGGAAGTTTCCCCACAGGTTAACCAGACTCCACAGCCTGCCTGGGGGGCCATCAAGCCAATATTGATGTCAATTTCCCGTCCGTAAAAGGAAATCGACCGAGTATATTCTGCCATGTAACGCTTTGCCTTCCTTTTTTCCTTGCCGCTATCGTAGCACTTTGGCTTGCTGGAGAAGGCAACCCTTGTCCAGCCAGGGGTTGGTCTGCAGCTACTTCTTTTGCATTGGCTAGCTCAGCCTCACCCCCTCCCCTTCTCCCTCGGCCGAGTACCGCCAAAGGCGGTCGGCAATGCCTCCTCCAGAGGCCACCCAACGGGTTTTGCCTTTGCCAGCCGCTGACCTGTCCCCGGTGGCTCTTTACGCCGCTTCTAGGAATGCCAAAATAAAAAGCACTGCCTACTGTCCCCTTCTTCAATCGAACAAGTTATGAACGCTGCCGCATCTTCTCCCTCTTCTTCATTCGATGGCCAAGCTTTGGATCATGTGCTTATTCTCGACACTACTCTGCGCGATGGGGAGCAGTGTCCTGGCGCAACCCTCAACGCTGAGGAGAAACTGGCCATTGCCCGGCAATTGGCTCGGCTAGGGGTCGACATCATTGAGGCGGGGTTTGCCTACGCCAGCCCCGGCGACTTTGAGGCGGTGCAGAAGATAGCGGAACACGTGGGCACCCCCGATGGCCCCGTCATCTGCAGCCTGGCTCGTGCCTGCAAGGCTGATATTGAAGCGGCAGCTGAAGCCCTCAAGCCTGCTGCGAAGCCCCGCATCCATACCTTCATCTCCACCTCTGACATCCACCTCAAATATCAGTTGCGCAAAACCCGCGCTGAGGTGCTGCAGATTGCCGAGGAGATGGTGGCCTATGCCAAATCCTTCGTCGACGATGTGGAGTTCTCCGCCATGGACGCCACCCGCTCCGATCCCGAATTCCTCTACCAGGTTCTTGAAGCAGCCATCCGGGCCGGGGCCAAAACCGTCAACATCCCTGACACGGTCGGCTACAGCATGCCCGAGGAATTCGGCCAACTGATTAAAGGCATCCGTGAGAACGTGCCCAACATCAAGCAGGCCATCATCTCTGTCCACGGCCACGACGACCTGGGAGTCTCAGTAGCTAACTTCCTAGAGGCCATCAAGCAGGGCGCGCGCCAGGTGGAAGTAACCGTTAACGGCATTGGCGAGCGGGCCGGTAACGCGGCGCTGGAAGAATTAGTGATGGCCCTGCATGTGCGCCGCAGCTACTTTAACCCCTACTTTGGCCTGCCAGTGGACTCTGAAAAACCTCTCACTCACATCAAGACTCAGGAGATCTACCGCACCTCTCGCCTTGTCTCCAACCTCACCGGCATGTTGGTGCAACCCAACAAGGCAATTGTTGGGGCCAACGCCTTTGCCCACGAGTCCGGCATCCATCAAGACGGGATGCTCAAAAACCGCCAGACTTACGAGATCATGGACGCCCAAACCATCGGTCTGCAATCGAGCACCTTGGTGTTGGGCAAACACTCGGGCCGCCATGCCTTCCGTACCCGCCTCAAGGAGCTGGGCTTCGAGTTGTCAGAGCAAGAGCTCAACAAGGCTTTCTTGCGCTTTAAAGAGCTGGCCGACAAGAAGAAAGAGATCACCGATCTCGACCTGGAGGCCATTGTTAACGACGAAACCCGGCCAGTGCCGGATCTCTACCGGCTGGAGCATGTGCAAGTGGTGTGTGGCAATCACGAGACGCCCACAGCTACCGTGCGCCTGATTACCCCTGAAGGCGAGGAAAAGGTGGATGCAGCGGTGGGCACGGGACCGGTAGATGCAGTTTACAAAGCCATCAACCGCATTGTTAACATTCCTAACCAGCTCATTGAATTTTCCGTCCAGTCGGTTACCGCCGGCATTGACGCCATGGGGGAAGTCACCATCCGCCTGCGCCATGAGGATCGCATTTTCTCAGGACATGCTGCCAACACGGACATTATTGTTGCCTCCGCGCAAGCCTATATGAATGCCCTCAATAAGCTCTACGCCGCTCTGCACGCAGCTCGCTCAACGGCTGCCCAGCGGGAGGCTGCCACTCAGAAGGTTTGAGCGCAAGGCTAGGCTTCCCGGCTGCCTCCTCCCCAAGAGGAAGAGGAGTTGGCGGGGGAGCGGCCTAGATCTCTCCGGCAAACACTCGCCCGATGACCTCTTCAAGGGGCGGATCGGTTACCGCCAAGTCCAACACCTCCAGCTCCGCCAGGATCCTGGCTACCGTCTGGGTGAGGTGTTCCCGCCGTACCCACAGCCGCACCTCGCAGCTGCTGCCGGGATCCCCCTCGCTGCGCAGCTCGCCATAGGACTGCAGTTGCGCCAGGGGACAGGGGTGGGCCAATTCCAGCTTTACCTCTCGGTAGGGGGCAAAGCGCTGCCGCAGCTCTTCCAGGCCGCCATCGTAGATAAGCCGCCCGCCGCTAATCACCAACACCCGCTCACAGAGGGCGGTAATATCGGCCATGTAGTGGCTGGTCAGGAGCACTGTTGCCCCATAGCGGCGGTTGTAGTCGCGCAGAAATTGCCGCACTGCAGCCTGAGCGTTGATATCCAACCCCAAGGTGGGCTCGTCCAAAAACAAAACCTGCGGGCGGTGGAGCAGGGCCGCCAGCAGCTCTGCCTTCATCCGCTCCCCTAGGGAAAGCTTGCGCACCGGCTGCTTTAGCTTGTCCTTCAGGTTGAGCAGCTCCGCCAACTCCTCCACCCGCTCCTGAAACACTTTCTCCGGGATCTCGTAAACAGCGGCGTTAATGCGCAAGGAGTCCATCGCCGGCAGATCCCAGAGGAGCTGCTGCTTTTGCCCCATCACCAGGGTAATCTGCCGCAAAAAAGCTGGCTCGCGCCGGTAGGGCAAATGACCAACCACCTGTACCGTGCCACTGGAGGGGTAGATGAGACCCGTCAGCATTTTAAGGGTGGTGGTCTTGCCAGCCCCGTTCGGCCCTAGAAAGCCTACCACCTCCCCCGCTTGAATTTGAAAGCTCAGGGATTGCACCGCCGGGATGTAGCGATAGGTGCGGCGAAAAAAGTGGTGTAATGTACCCACTACCCCCGGCTCCTTGATGGCTACGGGGTAAACCTTGCTCAGGTTGTTAACAGTAATGACCGGCTCCCGCTCCGTCAACCTCATCCCCACAAAATAGCCAGCCTGGCCTCCCCAACCCCAGAGCCAAGTTCCCTGAAGCTGAGTCTGCCAGATCTGGCAAGGAGGCCACAGCAGATGGGCAGGGGCACTACAGCAGCCCCACGTCTATTCCTGGCTTGCCGGCAACGAGCTCTACTTTCAAGATGCGGCCACCCGACTTCTGAATGCGCTGCTGCTCGCGGAACCAGTTGTCGTAGGGCACCAACTTGGTGAAGTAGGTATTCTGCAGCTCCCGTTGGGTGCGAATTCGGGTTTGGCTAGGCACGCAAGCGGTGATCTTAAACATGCGCATAGCGGAAGACCCCCCTGGCAACGATTAACTTGACCAGCAACACAGGCGACCCACCTCAGAAAGCTCGCGTACCTTAGTTAGCACACCAGATCCCTGGGGCAAGTCGCCTGTCGTGCTTGTTAGATGAACTTCACGCCAAGGCCACGAGGCTGGTAGTTAGCTGAGGCCAGAGCAGATGTAGTCGAAGTACACACCCATTTCTTTGCCGGCTTCAGGGCCCACCAAAGCAGCGGTTACTTCTTTCATAGCTTGGATGGCCTGAATTGTTGCCCCAATTGGCACCCCCAGCGAGTTGTAGGTTTCTTTGAGGCCGTTGAGCACCCGCTCGTCGAGGATGGAGGGATCCCCCGCCAACATTGCATAGGTGGCATAACGCAGGTAGTAGTCCATGTCGCGAATGCAAGCAGCATAGCGACGAGTGGTGTACATGTTGCCACCAGGGCGGGTGAGATCGGAGTAGAGCAGGGCCTTGGCAGCAGCCTCCTTAATGATGTTGGAAGCGTTGGCGGCAATAGTGGCAGCCGCTCGCACCCGCAGCTCGCCCGTGGCGAAGAAAGCCCTTAGCTTGTCCATGGCCGAGCTGTCGAGGTACTTGCCTTGGACATCGTAGCTGTTGATAACAGCAGTAATGGCGTCTTGCATGATGAGCTTCCTAAATCAAACAACCTTAAACAGAGGGCAGTCGAAAAAGAGCCTAGCTCATGGCTCCCGCGACAAAGTCGAAGTAGTAGGCCGCTTCAGCCGCGTCCTCGGGAGACAAAAGACCCATGGCTACCTGCTTCATGAGGCGGATGCTCTCCGCCACTGCCGGGAGGGGCGTGCCCAGAGAGTTGTACATCTCCCGCACACCCACCAAGCCGATCTCTTCAATCGGGGTAACGTCGCCGGCAACGATCCCGTAGGTAATCAGGCGCAGGTAGTAGTCCATGTCCCGCAGGCAAGTTGCCGTCATTTCCTCCCCATAGGCGTTGCCCCCTGGAGAGACAATGTCGGGACGCTTCTGGAAGAGCTGATCAGCTGCTTGCTTAACGATGCGCTCGCGCGACTCCGTCAAGACTTGAGCGATGCGCAGCCGCTTCTCCCCCGAGGTAACAAAGGACTTAATCCGATCCAGTTCTCCCGGGCTGAGGTAGCGGGCCTCCGCATCCGCATTCACAATCGACTTCGTGATAACGCTCATGGATATCCATCCTCAAGTCGCTTTTTTAAAAAAGGAGTATGGCAGGCATACCCGCATGCTATTTTCCGATATGCCTGCCGTCTGCCATCTTAGATCTTCACACTTCTTAAAATCTTTCCCAGGAAAGGAGCTCTCCCTTCGCCGCTAGGGCAGATAGGGTTGAAAGTCTTGCGTAACCTTCAAGGTCAGGCTGGCGTTGGCCTCAATCACCGCCACTTCTGGCGCTGTTACATTGCCAATCACCGCCCCTGCGGCTGCTCCGCCCAGCACTTTCTCGGTTGAGATCACCCGGTCGCCCAAAAGGCCCCCCAAGAGAGCCCCTGCGGCTGCCCCAATCAGGGCATCTTGGACAATTGCTTCCGCGGAGGTGTGACGGGGATCCTTGCGCAGCGGGATCACCTGGCTTTGCGCATAGAGGGGGTAGGATCGGCCATTGAAAATCAAAGCTCGCGAGACAAACTGGGCGCCGCCGCTTACTGGCTGGAATTGGCCTTCTAGGAGAGCTCCTGCCGGGACAACCGTGTTGCCGTAGATATCCCGCAGGGGGGTTTCCAGAGTGAGCCTGACGGTGCGAGTTTCGCCAGGGGCCAAGAAAAGGGGCTCAGCAGAGCGGTGCACTGCTTGGATCAAGTCTCCGGAGCGCAACAGCAGCGTGGCTCGCAGTTGAAAGGGCTGGCCAAAGCCGTTTCCGCCTGTCCCTGGATTTACAGGCCGCCATCCCTCGCCACGGGGCGGAGGTGGCAAGGGATCCCTCTGCGCCAGAACCGGCGTAGCCACCGGTAGCCAGAGCATCCCCCCCACTAGAGGGGCCAACAGGCCACGGGCTAGGTTGGTCATGGTCTCAATCCCTGAGCTCCACTTCTACGTTAGCGGCAAGCTGGCCAAAGCCAAGGGCAAGAGCTACTTTGGCATTTCCCCTCCATCAAACCCCGTCCAAAAGTGGGGTGGACTACCCCAAACCAGTAGATTCTGCTGCTCTTTGGCCTTAATAGAAGTGCGGAAAAGCGCTGCCGTCGCCGCTTTGGGAACTCTGCTGTCCGTGCTAGATTAGGCCCTAGGTTTCTCCCTTCAGGTAGGGCTTACACCCTTTTCCTGTGGCCATGAAGCACAGCCCCTCCACACCAGAGCAACCCTCCCCCAGTTCAGGCGCTTCTGCCCAACCGCACTGTTTGTCGCAGGGGGAAAGAGGCTTTCCCTTTTTGCGGCCTTGGGCTGTCTCGGGGCTAAGGTCTCTTCTCTTGTCAGTGCTGCTGGTGCTCTTGGGCATGGGTCTGGGGGCAGCTCTGGTGGGAGGCAAGGGGGTATTGGCTCAAACGACGGCAACTCCGCCCCAGCCGAACCTGAACTTTATTGCCGAGGTGGCCCAGAAGGTGGGGCCGGCAGTAGTGCGCATCGACGCGGAGCGGACAGTGAACGTTCCTGGGGCTTTCCCAGAGGAGTTCTTTAGCGACCCGTTTTTCCGCGAGTTCTTTGGCCAGGTGATCCCTCCCCTGCCGCGACAGCGGCGACAGCAAGGCACCGGCTCCGGCTTTATCATTAGCCCGGACGGCCAGATCATCACCAATGCCCACGTGGTGGAGGGATCTGACAAAGTAACGGTGACGCTGAAAGATAGCCGTAGCTTTGAGGGCAAGGTCATCGGCACGGATCCAGTTACGGACATTGCTGTGGTGAAGATTGACGCCCAAAACTTGCCAACGGTGAAGCTGGGCCGCTCCGAGCTTCTCGAGCCGGGCCAGTGGGCCATTGCCATTGGCAACCCGCTAGGGCTAGACAACACGGTAACCGCTGGGATCATCAGTGCCTTGGGCCGTTCCAGCAGCGAGATCCGCGTGCCCGACAAGCGGGTGTCTTTCATCCAGACCGATGCAGCCATTAACCCCGGCAACTCTGGCGGTCCGCTGCTCAACGCCCAAGGGGAAGTGATTGGGGTCAATACCGCCATCATCCAGGGAGCGCAGGGGCTGGGCTTTGCCATCCCTATTGAGACAGCCCAGCGGGTGGCCAAGCAGTTGATTGCCCGAGGCAGGGTGGATCACCCCTACTTGGGCATCCGCATGCTTACCCTCACTCCTGAGCTGAAGGAACGCCTCAACCAGGATCCCAACAGCCGCATTTTCGTAACGGTGGATCGGGGGGTGCTCATCGGCGAGGTTGTTCAGGGATCCCCAGCCGAGCGGGCCGGCCTGCGCGCTGGGGACATCATTCTCTCCATCAATGGCCGCCCCGTAACCACTGCCGACCAGGTGCAGCAAGAGGTGGAGCGCATGGAGGTAGGCAGCAAGCTGGAGCTGGAGATTGAGCGCGGTGGGCGGCGGCAAAAGATCCAGGCGGTCACCGGATCTTTCCCAACCCCGAAGCGCAGCTAGGCGGAGGCCTAGGCGTACTGCTTGTCAACTTCGGCGGCAGGGGGGCAAATGATGGACAAGCAGGTCGGTTTCCTCTGGCGCAAGCGGGTGAGGAATTGGCCAGCCTGCACCGATTTGGAGCTGATGGAAGGCCTCAAAGCGGGGCAGCCTGCTGCTCTAGCGGCTCTTTATGATCGCTACGCCAGCTTGGTCTATGGCCTGGCCCTCCAGATCCTGGGCTGTATGACTGAGGCGGAGGATCTGACTCAGGAGGTGTTTGCCCTTCTCTGGCGGAAGCCCAGCCACGATCCAAGGCAGGGATCCATCAACAGTCTTCTGTGTAGGTTGACTCGGGCGCAGGCCCTTGAGCGTCTGCGCTCTCGAGGCAGCCAGCGCCGCCTCGGGAAACCCTGGCAGCCTCTGCTGATTGCCAGCCATAGATCCCCAGCCCCCTTTGAGCAGCTCTCCGTCGAAGAGCGGCGGCAGCCCGTTCAGGAGGCTCTCAGTCAACTCTCGGAAAGCCAGCGCCAGCTGCTGGAGTTACTCTACTATCGAGGCCTAAGCGCGGCAGACATTGCCCAGGAGCTGGGGATGCCCCTGGCAACCGTCCAAGCCCGCTCTCGCCAAGCCCTCTGCAAGTTGCGGAGATCCCTGCGGCCTCTGCTTGACCAGTAAGGCGGCGGGGCTTCGGGATGGCCATGTCTACATGTTCCTCTGAGCTGGGAGAAGAAATCCTAGCCGATTATCTGCTGGGGATCTTGCCACCCGAGCAGGCAAGGGCCCTAGAGGCGCGCTTGGCTCAAGAGCCCCAGCTAGCGGCAGAATTGCAAGCCCTCCAAGAAGCCCTGCATCTGTTGCCCTATGGGCTGCCGGGGGTGATCCCGTCAGCCAGCGTGCGAAGCCAGGTGATGGCAGAAGCGGGCGCCCCGCCCATCCCCCCCCAGCCAGCCTTGCCCTCTCTAGGGCTGGCTCGCCTCAAAAAGCGCTGGTTGAAGGGCCTAGGGGCAGTGGCCCTGCTGTTGCTGGCTTTCGATAACTGGCGGCTACGGCAGACCTCGCAGCCAGCTCCCCTAGAAGCGGGGCAGGCGCTGGCCCAGTTGCTCCAACAGCCGGGATCTCGCCTAGTTACCTTGCAAGGGGAGGCAGGGTCAGCTAACTTGCTGTTTCGCCCGGGGGAGTGGCAGGCGGTGGTTTTGGCAGCAAGGGCTCTGCCCCCTCTGCCTGAAGGGGAGCGCTACCACCTTTGGCTCAAGCTGGACACTGAGGAGATGCTCTACTGCGGCAGCTTTCAGGTAGATGCCCAGGGCAGTGCCATTGTTGCCTTGCGCCTGGCGCAACCCCCCTCCGAGGAGGCGCGCGTCCAAGAAGTGCTGGTTACGGCCGCCCCTGCCCTGCCAGAACTTGGCAGCAGGGTTCTCCTCAGCGCTAGGGTGGTGGAAGACTAGCGGGCCACCAGCAGCACCCCCATCATGCCGCCGGCGAGAGGATAGAACTTGGCAGCAGAAAATCCCACCTGCAAGGCCATTTGCCGCTGTTGTTCTCCGGAGGGAAAGCGATCCAAGCTAGGGTCAATGTAGGCATATTCGGCTGCCAATCCCAGGGCTTTGGCCTGAGCCACAACCCAGCGGCTGAGGTACCAGCGCTGAAAGCTCTCCAGGAAAGGGATCCCCCTGGGGCGATGGAAATCCAAAATGGCAGCGCGGCGGCCAGGTTTGAGCACCCGGCAAATCTCCCGCAGGGCCTGAGGAATGTCGGTTACGTTGCGCAGGCCGTAGCCCATCGTAATGGCGTCAAAGCTGCCATCCGGAAAAGGCAAGGCCAGAGCATCGCCCAAGACCCACTTCAGGGAGTAGTCGGGTAACAATTGCCGGGCCCGGCGCTGGGCAATGGCCAGCATAGCGGGGGAGAAATCCAGTCCCACCACCTGTCCGCCTCGTCCCACTCTCCGGGCCAGTTGCAGGGCCAGGTCGCCAGTGCCACAGCAGAGATCCAACACCCGCTCCCCCGCAGCCGCACCCGACCAGCGTACGGCCATGCGCTTCCAAACCTGATGCAGCCCTAGGCTTAGAGTTTGGTTAAGGGCGTCGTAGTGAGGAGCAATGCGGTCAAAGAGCTCCCGGATTTGCTCAGGGCGCTCAAAGGCTGGGCTGGGCACCGGTTCTCAACTCCACAGGCAGAAGAAGAGGCTAGGGTGGCACAGGGATCCCGCTGACCCCAACTTGGTGGCGGCGGCTGGGATAATCCGCTAGGCTCAAAGACAATGAGCGGGAGCCAGCTAGGCTAGAGGCAGGGATGCGGATCGTTCCCTGGAAAACTTGGCTGTTGGGAGGCAGCTCTCCAGGCAGGCCTTCAATGAGAGCGTCGATTGGCCGGCCGTTGTCATCGGTAACGTTGAGGAAGCTGTAGAGAAAGCGCACCGTTTCCGGTGAATTGTTTTGCAGAGCAACGTTTAAAACCACCTGCCCTCCCTCGCGACGCACGGAGAGCACCTGCATGGCCACCTGCCCGCTGGCAGCCACTTGGAGAGGCGAAGGAGAGGGCGTGGACAGAGGTGGTGGCGAAGGACGCGGCGGCTGAGAGGGGGAGGCAGGCTGCGGGGTAGACAAGGGAGAGGGAGCCGAGGCCAACTCGGGAGACAAGCGGCGTGGAGGAGTGGGGGTAGGAGGGGCAATGGCTACGGGTGGGGGTGTGAAAAGCGGAGTAGGAGGGGGAGGCGGGCGAAGAAGGGCTTCCGCTGCTGCGATCACCTCCGCCTCGTTGAGGAGGGGCACAGTGCGGGGATCGCGAATGACCCGCGAGGCAGAAGAAGTGCTGGTTTCGGTAACTGGGGAGGAGACCCCCGAGAGAGCACGTTGGCCGAAGAGGTAACCCACGCAGCCGCTCACCACTGCCGTAAAGAAAAAAGCCACTAGCCAACCCACCTCTCCCAAGAAGCTGGAGGTGAAATCTCGGGCTGGCCTAAGCGATCTCCGCAAAGACTGCTCACTCCTGCTAGGAACCTGTTCTACCTATGATGATATGCAGGCAACAGGCCAGCTACTTCACCGGCTCAGAATCAGGGTGCTCTTGCGCCTGGCAGCCGAGAGAGGCGCTGTCGAGGTTGGGCAGCCGTTCCCCCAACCACCAGCCCGGATCCTCCCAGTTCAGAGATCCCAGCCATTTCCCCGCCCGATCCGCCAAGACCAAGCCCAACAAAACCGGCGCGGTGGTGATCCCCAACGCCAGGCTCAGCCAAAGGGGAGGAAAGGTTGGCGAGGCAGCTGAAGCAGCACTTTGGCCAGGGGAAGATGCTGGCTTGGGATCCGTCATGCCTCTTGTAAAACTGCTCCTAATTGAGCTTTATCCTAGCTCCAAACTCACAGATCCAGAGAATGTGCCCGAGCTCCGCGCAGGGGTTTTCAACCGCTAAGCTAAGGCAATGGACTTCCCTCCTCCTGCCTGATGGCGATTGTACTTATCTGCGGCCCTGCCCGCTGCGGCAAAAGTCGGCTGGCGGAGAGCCTAGCTGCCGCTTCCGGACTGCCGGTCTTCTACCTGGCCACGGGGCCCAAGCCGGATCCTGAGACTGACCCAGAGTGGGCGGAGCGGGTTCGACAGCATCGGCAGCGGCGTCCTCCCACCTGGCAAACCTGGGAAACGGGGCCTGACCTGGGCGCCGAACTGCAGCAGCTACCTCAGCCCTGCTGTGCCCTAGTGGATTCGCTGGGGGGCTGGGTGGCCCAGAGCTTGGACTGCTCGCCTGGGGAATGGGATCCCTTGGCGCAATCCTTCTTGAGAGCGTTGCAAGGCTGCCGAGGAAAAGTGATCCTGGTTTCTGAAGAAGTAGGCTGGGGAGTGGTGCCTGCCTATCCGCTGGGGCGTCAGTTTCGCGATCGGATGGGGGAGCTCACTCAGAAGCTGGCCCCGCTGGCAGACCAGGTGTTCCTGGTGGCGGCAGGCTTTGTCCTCGACCTAACTCGGCTGGGGATCCCGCTGGCAGAGGTGAATAGCCCAGAACTGAGATAAGCTGCAAGGGGTTGATGCTATCCACATCCCTGGCCAGGACTTAAGACGTTAAGGTAACTGCTTGTCGTCGTGCCGATTACCTTCTACTTGCCGGCCAAAGCCATTCAAACCCTGGATTTAACGCCGGGCCATGAGTTGGTGAAAACCTTGATGGCGGATCCCGTTGGCGCCGCTCAGCAGGTTCAGTGCGCCATCGATTGGCCGCGCAGCCCCGACGATCCGCGCGAGCTCTCGGAGATCCCAGAAGTGCGCCTGTGGTTCATCCGCTGGGACACGGTTTACCCCTGGATGCCCTACTTTCTCGACTGGCGCAGTGGTGAGCTGGCCCGTTACGCCGCCATGCTGGTGCCTCACCAATTCAACCCCCGCGAAGGGATCGTCTACAACCCGGAGGCATTGGAGATCTTCGTCTACCAGAAGATTTTTGTGCTGATGCGCTGGTTTAAGCAGCAGAAACTGGGATCGGTCTCGATGCTGCGCGACATGGCCTTGGTGTTCGGCTTTGAGGTGCAACCCGAGTTTCTCAGCCTCTGGGAAGCCGAGACAGGGGAACCATGAGAGTGATGGTGGCAGACACCTGGCCTGGAAGTCGGGCAGCACTAGGAGTGGCAGAGGCCTGGCAGCAGGCGGTGCAAGCTCCTTGGGGCCTGCTCGAGGTGGATCCCAGACCTTCCGAAGCCCAGCTTAGAACCCTCTGGCGGCAGATGGTTGCTTGGGAGGGAGAGAAGGCCCCGCTGCTGGTGGTGCCCGGAAGCCTTGCCGACCCTCTGGGGCCTGGCCAAACCTGGGCTGACCTAGCTGCTGCGTGGGGGTTCAAGGTACTTCTGACGCTGCCTGAAGAAGCTGCCCTTAGCCAAGCAGCCGCCTTTGCAGCTTTGCTGCGGCAAACCAAGGCCGACTGCCTAGGGTGGGTGCTCCTGGAAGCGGCACCAGCCCTCTCCTCCCGACTAGAGCCTGCCTTGGTCTGGCAGTTGCCGGCCCAGGTAGGGATCCCCGTTTTGGGTAGAAAAGCAGTGGCTGGCTCGGTGGTGTGGAGAGAAGAGCTGTGGGATCTCCTCAGTCTAAGATCTACGCAGGGATGGGGGGCCTACCCCGAGCTTCCCCTCCTTTGATAGGTGCCCATCAGCTGCGCCTGGGCGAGGATGTGGCCTTCCATGGCCCGTAGCAAGGCCTCTTTGGTGGCTCCTGGAGCTAAGGCTAGCTGCCTGTCCAGGGCGTAGAGGGTGAAGAAGTAGCGGTGAGGGCCCCTGGGAGGGCAAGGGCCGCCATAGTTGTTCCGACCGAAACTATTTCGCCCATGGACGGCCCCCTGGGGGAGATCGCTGTCGGAGCGGATCCCTTCTGGCAGACTCGTGACCCTGGCAGGCAAGTTGTAGACTACCCAATGGACAAAGGTGCCTCCAGGCGCGTCTGGGTCTTCCATGATCAAGGCAAAGCTTCGGGTTCCTACAGGTGCCCCCGACCAGGTCAAGGGGGGAGAAAGGTCTTCCCCTTCACAAGTGTAGCGGGAGGGGATGGGTTCTGAGGGGGCAAAAGCAGAGCTAGCAAGCTGAAAAGTCACCGGTGTCGGAGTCGGCCTCGCTGTCGGCGTCGGAGCCGGAGTGGGTGTGGGCGTTACAGGCGGGGTGGGCGTCGGTGCCGGGGCTGGGCTGAAAAAGCTATCCAACCGAGTTTGAGTAACACTTACCCCCTGAACCTTCAGGGTGCCGGACACAAATTCGTTAACCCTGGCCGCATCTCTCCCCCTCGTGGCTACGGCAAACAGCACCGCTGCATCGCTGCAGTCAACTCTGCCGTCGCCCGTGAAGTCAGAGATGGCCGGACTGCGCGGGTCACCCAGCCTAGTAACATCACTAGCCGTAATCGGCACTTTGAGCGTGTTATTGACGAAGTTAACAATCCTCGCGGGGTCACTGGTGTTGAGGGTGCAGACGGCAAAGAGCACCGCTGCATCCTTGGCAGTGACCGAGGTCTTTACCCCGTCGTAGTAGAAGGCAATGCTCTCAGAACCCCGCTCCGCTATTTCCGGCACCTGAGCAGAAATTGTCGGTGGAACCTGAGTAACAGCCGGGGGATCAGAAGTAAGGGAACAAGCAGCCACGCCTCCCGCTAGGGAGGAAGCCAAAATCAGGGGGGCTAGCGGGTGACGAAGGCGAGGTTTTGAGTTGCGGGAAGCCATAGCAGATCTCCTTGCAAATACAAAACCTTGCCAGCGTCCACCTCCTTGGTAGGAGCTGCCCAGCTCACCCCAGGGAAACTCCAAGACAAACCCTGAGGCTAACCTCAAGATACACGAAAAGCGCTCATCAAAAAAGCACAGCGACGGTGCTTTTTCTAGGGGATCCCTGACCGTGTGTCCTAGTTGGTGCTCGATCAAATGGGGCAGGTAGCCCAAGACCTCATCCAACAAGGTACGGGCTGTAGCTCTCCAGCCGTGGCAGGTCATCTCCGCTTGGGTGATCCCTAGGGATCGCAAGGCCGCCAGCATGGCCATGTTGCTCATGGGCCTGAGGTTCGAGCGGGCTGAGGCAGCGGCGGGCCGTCTCGTGGGCTCCTCTGGCCTCAATTCGTCGGATAGCTTCCAGGATTTCCGAGGGGGTGATGATTCCTATCGGGCGGGATCCCAGCCAGGGCAGAATGTTTTTGTTCAAACGCTGCCGGATGGTCTTAGTATGGCTAGGAACCCACTTCTCCCGATTGATTTGCAGCCATTCTTCGGCCACCAAAGCAAACGTGTTGGCAGCAGCCAACTGCTGGGCCTGCCGTACCAGTTTTGGATCTTGGCCATGAGCTAGCTGCTGCCGCATGGTGAAGTGGATGCTGCGGGCCTCTCTCAGACTGATGTACCGGGTACTCACCAAGGCTGGGCCCTCTCTCCTGGCCTCGGAAGCGGTAGCGAAACCGCTAGAGCTTCGACCCGTTGGGCTTCACCTCCAAGTACAGCCTTCTTTTGTCCGGCAACTGGTAGGGCTTGTCCTTGGGTTTGGCATTCCTGATGACTACCTCCGACAGAGCCATGTCCCGCCCTGGCTTTTGTGTCCCTCGCCATGTCCCACTTTAGCCCGGATTACGGTGGATTTTGTCAGTCTATCTTGGACACTGAAAAGCCCGGAAGCCCTTCTAGACAAGGGCCTGCTATCTGGGTGGATGTCATCGGACTACGTGGTAACGGAGAGAGTGGGATTCGAACCCACGGTGAGTTGCCCCACACAGCATTTCCAGTGCTGCGCCTTCGACCACTCGGCCATCTCTCCAGTGCACCTATGCAACTACTTTTCAGCAGCGCCGAAAAGTGAGCTTTCTAATTCTAGCAAAGAAACTCCCCGCCCTCTAAAGCTTGCAGCAGTACCTGCCAGTGAGAGCAGCGCTAGGGATTGAGGGTGGCGTTGAATTGCATTGCTGTCTAGTTAGGGGTGCACAGGCGGGGACGCCAGGGCAAAAAAGACAGGGATCCCCTCAGCGTCCACCCGGTGCTGATGTAGCGCCGACCGGTTGGATGTCGTGCAGCTCGAGATGGATATCTTGCAGCCACCGCCCCAGGCTGTCGATCATGGCTCGATAGCGATCCAGGCCGCAAAACTCGTTGAGGGGATCCCGGAAGTAAACTTGGGGATCGTAAGTTGAGTAAGTTTGATTTTTGGGAAAGCGAGCGTAATCTGCCCGCCAAATAGCCACCAGATCAGGGCCAGGCGGGACTTGGGAAGGAATGCTCATGCCTTGGCTGCAACAGAAAGAGACACCGTTTCCCCAGGAGCAGGGCAGCATAGTCGGATTGATCGGCCGGTGGCAGCGTTCAGGGATCCCAGCTTTTCCCGAAACTCCTCTAGGCTCCCCAGAGAGCGGATCTGGGCGGCAAACCAGCCCTGGTAGTTCACCTCTCCCATCGCCGTCGGGATCACCTGCTGCGGGCGCAGGGCTGCCACCACCTGCAGGGCTCGCTCCGG
Source organism: Synechococcus sp. W70.1 (assembly GCF_047461515.1). Classification (NCBI taxonomy): domain Bacteria; kingdom Bacillati; phylum Cyanobacteriota; class Cyanophyceae; order Synechococcales; family Synechococcaceae; genus Synechococcus; species Synechococcus sp. W70.1. Next base: position 11,521 of record NZ_JANSHH010000033.1, on the reverse strand, counting down.
CCCCATGATCACTTCGCCCAAGAGGGGGAAGATCTGCCCCACCACTGGGATCAGCAGGGTGTGGATGGGGGAAAACTCCTGCTGTAGCCGCGGGCGGGCATCGGGTTGGGAAAGATGAGGCTCATAGTAAAGCCGCGTCTGGGTGGATAGCTCTTCCAGCAAAAAGCCCAGCTCCCGCACCGGCCCCAAAGGCGCGCCGGGAACTGCTGTGATGCGCAGATCCCCCCACTGCACCCCCTGCCAGGGATCCAGAGCTTGAACCGCTGCAAATCCCAGACGCTTCACTACCCTAGCTGCAGCCGGTGAAGCCAAAACCGGGATCTGCTTGTCCAACCTTCGCAAGGTAGGCGGGTGGCAGTGATCCGGCTGGCCCTGGCTGAGGAGGATCCCGTCGATTCTGGGCAGAGTCTCCGGGGTAAAGGGGGGCGGCTGGCGGTGCTCCAGGCGGAGGAACCAGGGCAGGCCAAAGAAGACCAAAGGATCCACCAGCCACGGATCCAGGAGGAAGGTCTGCCTCTGGGTCTGGATGAGCCAACTGTTGAGGTCGAGGCGGGTGAGGTTCATGGAGCTATTGGCCGGTGATGGAGAGGTCAGCTACCCAAATGCGGGGACACAGGCCAGTAGGAGTGACTTGTGGCTCCGGCTCGACGTAGAAAATCGACTTCAACAGCTCCAGAAAGTCCCCGGCTACTGTGGCCGCCTCGATGCTGATGCGCTCTCCCTGGCGCACCCACCAGCCCTGAAAGGGTAGGGAGAAGGATCCCTGTAGAGGCTTAACTCCAGCATGGAGGGCCTGCAACTCGTCAATCCAGACCACGTTCTCAGCCGTGGCCAGGTTGTAGGTGCTCTCTGACGGCACCCCAGCAAACACGTGATAGTAGTGGGCGGCAACCGTCACTTTGGCGCCGATGTTGGCATGGCCGGTGGGCTGGGCCCCCAGACGTTTGGCAGTGCCGGCGCTGTGCAAGAAGTGGGTTAGGACACCGTTGGTGATGAGGGGAACGCGGCGGGTGGGGGTGCCTTCGCCGTCAAAGCTGATCGCTCCTACGTTGGTTGGGTGGAGAGCGTCATCACACACCGATAGGAGAGGTGAGGCAATCTGCTTGCCCAGCGAGTCGGGGGTGGAAAGGCTTTGGTTGTCGAGGATGTTCTGGGCGTTGAAGAGATTGGAGAAAGCTCCCAAGAGGCTTAAAAAAGCTTCCCCAGAAAAAACCACCGTGTATTTTCCAGAAGGGATCCGCTCGTACTCCAGGTGGCTGATGAGTTTCTCGGCAGCTTCTTTGGTGCAACCTTGAATATCCAGCTCCTCCAGGCTGCGAGCCACCCGCATGGCGCCGGCGCTGCGGGGTTTGCGGCCCTCTTGTTCTGCTTTGCCGTAGAGAAAAATTGAGGCCAGGGTGTGGCCCTCTTGGCGCAGGGCTTGGTCGCTGTTGAGGTAAAAGCGGTCGATCTGTCGCTGGGCCAAGCTGTTGTAGGGCACCCCCTGGATGGCGGGATGGGATCCCAGCAAAGCCTTCTCAGCAGCCACCAGTTGCTCTAGGAGCTCGCTAGCCAGCGCCAGGGGCCTTTTGTCGTTGCAGGGCTGGAGAATGGGCAGCTTGGCCTCTGGGCTAAATTGGGGCGCGTGTTCCCGCACACCGAAGTGGCTGGCCTCAAAGGCCGTCTGCAGGGCCAGTTCCAACCCCGCCTCATCGACATCGGTGGTGGAGGTCACTCCCACCTGCCCTTGGTCGTTCCAGGCCCGCACCGTTACGCTGCAGCGGTGGGAAGCCTTGACCTGGCGAGGTTCCCCGTGATCCACCTGCACGCTGGTTTCGTCCACTTGAGCCCCGTAGAGATCAAACTGGGGGATCCCCAAACGTTTGGCACAGCTTTGCACCCGTTCGGCCAAGGCCTCAACTTGCAGTATCGCCACTCCTTCTCTCCCCTACCGACGGGCCAGCCAGGCGGTCAAGTCCTCCACGCTGTTGAAATCCAGCAGCGCTTCCCCCAGCGCCTCCAGTTGCGACGTTGGCAAAGTCCAAATCCTGTTTTCCAGAGCCGGGTCAAGGGATCCCAGCTTCCGCCGCAAAAGCCGCAAAACCAGCGTTGCTTCTCCATGCTGCAATCCCTGTTGCAGTCCTTGTTGCAATCCTTGTTGCAGTCCTTGTTGCAGGCCCAGTTGCAGACCTTCTTTGCGCCCTGCTTCCAGGCCCTCGCGCAGAGCTTCTGCCCGCCACTCTTGGTAGATCACCGACTCCCTCATATCCAAAGACCTCATGATTTGTCGAATTAAGCACCGATCCAATGCTAGTCCTGCCAAAACGGCTGTTGCCGCTGCCAGTTCCCGTCGCTCGTTGAGGTCTGGCAAGCGCTCTAGCTCACTGACCACTCCCCGCAAGGTTTCTGCCGGATCCTCCACCTGACTCAAGACGCGAAAAGGGAGCAGGGCTTGCCAAACGTGCTCCGCACCGCTCACGCGAATGTGCTCCGCACCGCTCACGCGAACGGCTCCGGCTGGCAAGTTGCATTCCCACAAGCGAATGACCTCGAACTCATGGCTGAGCCTTTCTAGGCGGAAAAAGGTTTGGAAAACCCTCTCCGAGCGCGTTTTGCGAAGATAAATGACCACCTGCCGCACCGGTAGCTGGGGATATTTCCGATAGAGGCGAAGCCGGTAGTCAGCCATGCGAAAGGGGATTTCAGGATCTGGATCTGTTTGAAATTCCAGATGCAAAATGCTCTGCTGAAGCCCCAACAAAATCACGGAGTCTGCCCGGATGGGCTCCTCTGACAATTCCGTAGGCAGCATCTGCACCGGTGCAGCCACTTCTCCTACCAGCCAGCCGGCAAACTGCTCCGGGAAGCGCTCTGCCAGGTATTCGCAGACGTTGTCGTAGGCCATGGGGGATCCCTGGATCTAGCGCCCGCCCACGGTGATGGCGTCCACCTTGATGTGGGGCTGACCCACGGTGACGTAGATGTTGCCGCTGACAGAACCACAGAAGCCAGGGGCTAGGCGAAGATCCTTGGAGCACATGGAGATCTTGGTCAGGATGTCCTTGGCTTCCCCGATTAGGGTAGCCCCCTTGAGGGGCTTGGTAATTTTGCCGTTTTCGATGAGGTAGGCTTCTTCAACGGCAAAGTTGAATTGTCCCGTGGGGCCGACGCTACCTCCCCCCATGCGCTTGCAGTAAATGCCCTTGTCAATAGAAGCAAAAAGATCGTCCAGTTCGGCATCGCCGGGAGCGATATAGGTGTTGCGCATGCGGCTGGCGGGGGCAAAGGTGTAGTTCTGGCGGCGACCGCTGCCGGTGCGAGGGTGGCCAGTGCGCATGGAGCCAGCGCGGTCAGCCAGGAAGTTCTTCAGAATGCCTTTTTCAATGAGCAGGGTGCGCTGAACCGGCATGCCCTCGTCGTCCACATCCAGGCTGCCAAAGGCCCCCTCGGAGAGCCCCTCATCCCAGGCGGTGAGGTTTTTGTGGGCAATTTTCTGGCCTTTTTTGTCAGCAAAGGGGGTGGTTTTGCGCTCGATCTGAGTGGTTTCCAAGAGATGCCCACAGGCTTCGTGGAAGATCACGCCGCCAAAGGCGTTGGACATGACGATGGGGTAGGTGCCCGATTCCACGTAGTCGGCATAGAGCATCTGGCCGGCAGCCTCTGCCAGCTCCTGGCTGTGGGCTACAAGATCCCAGCGGCGCAAAAAGTCGGGATCCCCAGTGCCCCCCGCCCGTTGACTAACCGAAGCCCGGTGGTCGCCGTCGGCGCAGAGCAGGGTAGAACTGACCGACTGGGTGAGGCGAATGTCACGCACAAAGGTGCCATCGCTGCAGGCCACCAGGATCTCCTGCCAGTCGCGGAAGTAGTTGGTGCGGCGGGACTGAACGTGGCGAGCTTGCCGCTTCAGCTCTGCGTTGGCCCGCAGCAGGATCTCGCCCATTTCGCCAATAGGGCTGCATTCCTTGAGCCAGCCGTCTTTGCTGCGACGCTCGGCGTAGTCTTGGAGCAGCCCTAAGTTGGCAGGAGAGACCAAAGCGGCAGGGCCAGGGGGGGTGAGGCCCATGAGCAGCAGGCCTTTTTCCAGAGCAGCTTTGAGGCCGGCAAAGGAGAGATCGTTGGTGCTGACGTAGCAGTCAGCCAGGCCGCGAAACACCCGCACCCCCGCGCCGGTGGAAAGCCGAGGGGTGATGCTGGTGATGGCGTCGTCTTCCGCGAGGCAGCTGATGGAGTTGACCCGCTCCAGGAAGATCTCCACCAAGTCGGCGCCGGCAGCCCGCCCCCAGCCCAAGAGAGTTGAAAGGGGATCCCGCCAGTCCTCGCCGAAGCGCTGCAGGGTGGGGCGATAGTCGAGGTTGGGCAGGTCTTTGGATAGAAGCAGCATACAGGCCTATGGGGCTGGGGCCGGTTTTTGTTTCCTCAGTTTAACAAGACGTAAAGGCTGCCTTTTGGGGGAAAGAGCCTCCCAGCTTGACAAGGGCAAAGGAGCAGCCGAAGATCGCTGCACAAGGAACCCCCCAGCTTGCAATGGCTGCCAAGAAAAGAGCCTCGGAGCTTCAGCCCAGCCTGTTTGACGATCCCCTAGAGCCGCCTGCCCCCACTGCGGAGACTCTTCCCCAATGGGATCAGATCCCGCTCTCGGCCCAGGTGCCCATTCCCCCCGGTACCTATCGGGATCTGGAACAACTGGAGCAGCACTGCCGAGTCTGCCAGCGCTGCGAGTTGGCGGCCAACCGTACCCATGTGGTGGTGCACCGAGGCAACCCCAAGGCAAGGATTCTCATCATCGGCGAGGGGCCGGGGGAACAGGAAGATCTGCAAGGGCTGCCCTTCGTGGGCAAGTCGGGGCAGTTGCTCGATAAGATCTTGGCCTCCGTGGGGCTAGATTCCGAACGGGACACCTACATTTGCAATGTCGTCAAGTGCCGTCCCCCCAACAACCGCGTGCCCACCCAGGAGGAGATGGACGCCTGCCGGCCCTACTTGTTGGAGCAGATCCGCCTGGTGGATCCCTGGATCATTTTGTTGACCGGCGCTACCTCGGTGCGCTCCCTTCTGGGGGATAAGCGGGGCATTACCAAGATTCGCGGCGAGTGGATCCAGTGGCAGGGGCGCTGGTGTATGCCGATTTTTCACCCAGCCTATCTATTGCGCAACCCCGACCGCACCCCCGGCAGTCCCAAGTGGCTGATGTGGCAAGACATTCAGGCAGTAAAGCAAAAGTACCTGGAGCTTGCCGGCGCAGCGCGGTGAATCCCGCAAAACCCGACTAAGCTGGGAAAGGAGCTCCTTGCCGTCTTGCCTTGACCCCTTCGGAGTTTGCCCTCGAGCAGCTTCTCTTCACGCCGGCCACACCCGACCCGGACGCTGTGCGGGTCATCTACGCCTTTCCCAACACCTACTCAGTAGGAATTACTAGCCTCGGCTACCAGGTCATCTGGAGCCTGCTGGCCAGCCGTCGAGATGTGGCTGTCTCCCGCCTCTTTACAGATCTGGCCGAACCTCTGCCGCGGGATCCAGAGCTGATGGGCTTTTCCCTGTCTTGGGAGCTGGACTACGTCCATATCCTGGATCTGCTGGAGCGACAGGGGATCCCCCTCCAGGCCGAGGCGCGGGGGGAAGCGGATCCCTTGGTTTTCGGTGGTGGCCCAGTGTTGACGGCCAACCCTGAGCCCTTTGCTGCCTTCTTCGACCTCATCCTGCTGGGAGACGGGGAAGGGCTGGTGGAACAGATGATCCAAGCCTACCGCCAGGTGCGGCAGGGCTCCCGAGCGGAAAAGCTGCAGGCGCTGGCCCAGGTACCGGGGATCTACGTGCCCAGCCTCTACGAGGTGCACTACCGCGAGCCCGAGGGCCCGGTGGAGAAAGTCATTCCCAAGCTGGACGGGATCCCCAGCTCCATCCGCAAGCATACCTTCCGCGGCAACACCCTTTCGGTTTCCACCGTGGTTACCCCCAAGGCAGCCTGGGAGAACATCTACATGGTGGAGGTGGTGCGCAGTTGTCCGGAGATGTGCCGCTTTTGCCTGGCCAGCTACCTGACCCTGCCCTTCCGCGCTGCTGAGGTGGAGGGGCATCTGATCCCAGCAGTGGAGCGGGGGCTGCAGGTGACCCAGCGGATTGGCCTTTTGGGGGCCTCGGTAACCCAGCACCCCCAATTTGAGCAGCTGCTGGAGTACCTGGCCCAGGATCGCTTTGAGCGGGTGCGCCTCAGTCTGGCTTCGGTGCGCACGGGCACGGTCACGCCTCGCCTGGCGCAAGTTCTCTCCCGTCGCGGCAGCCAGTCCATCACCGTGGCCATTGAGAGTGGCTCGGAGCGGCTGCGCCGGGTCATTAACAAAAAGCTAGCCAACGAAGAGATCTTGGCGGCGGCAGCCCACGCCCAGGCCGGCGGCCTGAAGGGGATCAAGTTCTATGGCATGGTGGGGATCCCAGCAGAGACCCAGGCTGATCTGGAGGCCACGGTTGCCCTCTTCAAGGAGCTCAAGAAGGTGGCTCCCCGCCTGCGCTTGACCTTGGGCTGCAGCACCTTTGTGCCCAAAGCCCATACTCCCTTTCAGTGGCAGGGGGTAGATCCCCAGGCGGAGAAAAAGCTGCAGTGGTACCAAAAACACCTGCGTCCGTTGGGGATTGAGTTCCGCCCAGAAAGCTATAGTTGGTCGGTCATTCAGGCTCTGATTTCCAGAGGGGATCGACGAGTAGCGCAGGTTTTGCAGTTGGCGCGGGAGTTTGGCGACTCCCTGGGCAGCTACCGACGCGCCTTCAAAGAGCTCAAAGGAAAGCTTCCGCCCTTGGACTACTACGTCCACAGCAACTGGGATCCGGCGGATCCCCTTCCCTGGCAACACCTTGAGGGCCCTCTCAGCCTGGAGCGGCTGCGGCAGCACCGCCAAGAGGCCTTTTCCGTGTAGCGCAGGAAGCTGTGCTTAAGGATGAGGGCCTGCAGCGGCCAGAAACGCCTCGATCTCAGCGCGGCGCGGCAAACTAGGCTGAGCCCCAGGGCGGGTTACGCACAAAGCCGCAGCGGCATTGGCAAACCGTAGAGCTTCCCTCAGGGGTTTGCCAGTAGCTAGGCAGGCGGCCAAAGCGCCGCAGAAGCTGTCGCCGGCAGCGGTGGTATCCACTACCGCCACAGGGTGGGCCGGCAGGTAGCCGCTTTCTCCGCCATCGGCCCAGACCAAGCCTGCTCCCCCCAACGTGACGATCACTGTCGGGATCCCCTGCCGTTGCAAGGCTTGGGCCACGTTTTCGGCTTGCGCGGGTGTCTCCACCGGCAACTGGGCAAGAGCAGCGGCTTCGCTTTCGTTGAGCACCAAGTAGCGCACCTGGCGCAACAGGGATCCCGGCGGGGGCACCACAGGGGCTGGATTGAGCAGGACGGGGATCCCTTGGGCAAAGGCTTGCTCTGCCACCGCCTGCACCGTGGCCAGGGGGATTTCCAGTTGCAGCAGAACCATCGCTGCTGGCGTCCAGGGAGGCAGCTGGGCGGGGGTGTAGCGACCGTTAGCGCCGGGGCTGACCACAATCCGGTTTTGCCCTGCTGGATCCACAGTGATCAGAGCGATGCCGCTGGGCCCTTCCAGCTCCCGCAGGTGGTGGGTATCGACGCCATTCTGCTCCAGGTTCTCCTTCAGCAGGCGGCCAAAGCCGTCGGATCCCACTGCCCCCCACATCTCCACCTGGGCTCCCGCTCGCGCCGCTGCCACCGCTTGGTTGGCCCCCTTGCCGCCAGGGTAGGTGGCGTAGTCGGATCCCAGCACCGTTTCCCCAGGCCCAGGATGGCGTGGTACCTGCACCACCAAGTCCAGATTCAAGCTCCCCACTACGCGAACTAGGGCTGTCATTGGCTAGCTGAAAAACGGTGCCCTAGAGGTAGCTCATTCTAGCTCCCACCACTTGGTTGGAGAGCTTTACACCTTGGAGAGGATTGGCTAGCTTGTGAGGGGGTGACGCGGAAACAAGCCATGCTGCTGACCACTACAGACGTGCCCCAAGGCAGAGAGGTTGAGCGTTACTTGGGCATTGTTACCGCCGAGGTCGTTTATGGCACCAATGTTCTACGGGACTTCCTTGCTGTCCTCCGCGACATCATTGGGGGACGCACAAGAGCCTATGAAGAAGTTCTCGAGAATGCCCAGAAAAAGGTTTTGGAAGAGTTGGAGCAGCGAGCCAAACGTTTGGGAGCAAATGGCATCCTAGGCGTTAGCATTCATACCAACATGAGCACGACCATGATCCTCGTTACCGCCGCCGGCACCGCCGTCAAGCTGCGCTAGAACCTTTAGGCCAGGCTCTCCATCAATGCCTCGTCGATCTCAAAGTTGGCGTAGACATTTTGCACATCATCCAAGTTGTCCAGCCGCTCCATGAGGGTCAGTACCAGCTTGGCTGTCTCGGGGTCCTCCACATGCACCTCCGTAGAGGGGATCCAGCGGATGGCCGCCTCTTGCACCTGGTAGCCTTCTTTTTTGAGGTAGGTGGCCACCTGCTCCAGCAGGGTGTAATCGCAGTAGACTTCTGCGTCGGTTCCCTCTACCTTGAGATCTTCCCCGCCTGCTTCGGCTACCGCTAGCAGCAGAGCTTCGGGATCTGTCACCCCCTCTAGGCTAATCACCCCTTTTTGCCGGAACAGCCAGCTCACGCAGCCGCTTTCCCCTAGGCTGCCGCCGACTTTGCTGAAGGCCTCCCGCACCTCGGCAGCCGTGCGGTTGCGGTTGTCGGTCATCGCCTCGATCAAGACAGCTACCCCCCCAGGGCCGTAGCCTTCGTAGCGAATTTCCTCCAGGGGGCTGTCGTCGGTCCAGTTGCCCGATCCCTTGGCGATGGCCCGCTCGATGGTCTCAGCAGGCATGCCTGCCGCTTTGGCTTTCTCCACGGCCGAGCGCAGCCGAAAGTTGGCGTCAGGATCGGGCAGGCCGTTGCGCGCTGCCACGATGATGGCCCGGGAAAGTTTGGTAAATAGGCTGCCCTTTTTGGCATCTACACGGGCTTTTTGCCGCTTAATGTTGGCCCATTTGCTGTGTCCTGCCATGCTGTGCACACTAGTCAAGCAACCTAAGGGAAGGGATCCCCTAACTTTGAAGCCTAGATCACCACTTGCTTAGGTCTCAACCCCAGAGGTGCAGGTCAAGGCTGGATGGGTTGCCGCTCGATTACACCCCCTGGTGGCGGTGGAGCTTCTGGCGTTGCTTGAGGTGTAGGCGTTGGGGTCTCCATAGGAGGCGCAGGCGTTGGTGTCTCTGGCGTAGGCGTTGGTGTCTCTATAGGAGCTGGCGTGGGAGGCAGAGGAGGTACAGGCTCTTCAGGCACAGCCTCAGGCGGAGGGGTCGGGGTTGGCGGCTGAGTTAAAAAGGGCGTTACCTGTTCCAGCAGCTCGGCATAGAAGATTCCGTCCTGCTCCGGCCCAAAGCGGCCCACCGCCCAGCGGTGACGGGGCACAAACAGGGTTTGCAGCAGCACTTCCCGACTGGCGAAAGAGGGAGTGCCCACAAAGACATAGCCATCGACAATGACACGGTTCAAGTCAGGCCGAGTTTGAAACACCCGGTCCACCTCCCGCAGCATCTCCGCATCCAGCCGCTCCAGCAGAGTTTCCAGAGTATCTTCAGGCCTGACCAAAACCCGCACTGGAAAGCGATAGCTTTCGCATCGATTTTCTCCGCAGAGCTTAACCAGCTCGTTCCGAACTCGGATCTGCACTGCCGGATCGATATCTCTCACCGGTGGTGAGACTTCTGGCTCTGGCTTTTGTTCCGCTTCCTGGGCCCAAGTCAAGAGGTGGCCACCCCAAGCTCCCAATAGCAGCGATCCGCACAACAAGGCGAGTTCCCAACCTCCAAGGGGAAGGCTCCAGCCTGGGCTGCCTCGCTCAGGGCGTTGTGAAGGCAGGAGATTGGGATCCCGATTCTTACTCAGCGGGCTGTTCATAGGTTAACCACTACGGCGTCGATAGCTACCGCCAACTCTACCCGACATGGGCCTAGGAGGCACTAGGCTAAAACGGAGCCGCTCCTGCTGGATGTCGCTGCTCAAAGGATCAAGGGGAGGGATCGATGGATTGCCAAATCCGTTCGCTGCAGCTTGCCGAAATGGCTGTAGTCTAATCTGGAGAAGCTAATGATCCTGCAAGAGGTATCTATGGCAGCGCCAACATCAAAGGTTTGGGGATCCCCTCTGAAGCTTTTTTGGGGCTTCCTAGCCTCGGCTGTCCTCCTGGCAGGCTGTGGGGGAGCTGGAGGGACGGTCCCACCTCCGGTCAACGTTTGCGAGCAAGCCTTTCCAGCGATTTTCGAGGCCAAGAGCTTGCGCCCAGGAGCAAGGCGCAGTGGAACCTTGGGGCCAAATAGCGACTTGGAGATCTACTTCGATGAGAGGGGCAATGTCATAAATGCCCGGGAAGTTCCACCTCCCCCTGGCACGTTTACCTTTTATGTCGATGGATTCCTTTACTTTCCTTCTGCAGCCAATGTTACAGGAGTTACTATCCGCCTAACTAGTCCAGTCTTCGACCCTCTGCTGGCCATCTCTGGTCTTGATGTCAACAGGGAGACTGATCCGGAATTCTTCTTCATCAACGATGACGCAAAGCCTGGTGATTTCACCACCTCCGAGCTGACGATCCCAGTACGGCTAGACCGCTGTTACTTAGTGCTGGTGCAAAGCTACTGGGCCCAGAATGCCCGCACCGTTGCTCCGGGTAGCCCAGGCCGAGGTCCCTATACCCTCGAGGTGGTGGGGGAAACCTCTGCCGCGCCTCCTCCTCCCCCTCCCATCCAGCAGAAGCCTGACGACAGGGAAAACGGCGGTGGCGGTGACCGAGGCGGTGTGGGTATTTAGCTCTGGCGGGTAAGCCTAATGGCAAAGCTTGCGCTGCCACAGGTGGCTGTGCCGCGAATCAAGCGCCCGTCAGAGCTGACGGTACCGCTCCACGTGACAGTTGGAGTACCGCTACCCCCTATTCTGCCGCTAACAGAAAGTTGGTTGCCGATGAGCTGGCCACTGCGCTCAGAAAAGCTGGGTGAGGAAATGGTAATCTGATCGCCGTTTTGCTGAATGGAAACGGTTTCCTGGATGCCAGTTGCAACATTGATCTTACACAGCGATCCCTTCCAGATAAAGGATCCTCCCTCGTAGAGCCACTGGCCGCTCAAAGCAAGCTCTGGGGCAGGTGTTGGCGTTGCTGGGGTCGGTGTCGAGGTGGGCGTCGGGGCCAGAGTTGGAGTGGGGGCAGGGGTACGAGGGACAAGCGGCGTGAATCGGGGGATAGGGGTAAGCGTTGGTGTTGGCACTGGCGTGGGAGTGGGTGTTGGTGCTGGAGTTCGAGTAGGCGTTGGCACCGGAGCAGGAGTGGGTGTCCGTGCAGGGGTTCGTGTAGGCGTCGGCAGTGGAGCGGGAGTAGGTGTCGGGGCTGGAGTTCGAGTAGGTGTCGGCACGGGAGTGGGAGGGGGTGTCGGTGTTGGCGTCGGGGTGGGGGCCGGTGCTGGCGTTGGGGTGGGGGAGGGCTTGAGGGTCGGGGTTCGGGTGACGTCCGCAGTAGGGATCGGCT